>CAZZWE010000015.1:0-48550 GCA_964657675.1 uncultured Steroidobacteraceae bacterium | reverse complement strand
TCTGACGCTGACACGGGAGGGTCGCGCCAGGGCGGAAATCGCCGCGCACGAAATGGGCATGGGAACTTCCACCACTCATACGCTGGTGACTGCGGAGCGGCTGGGGCTGCCGATGGATCGCGTCGAAGTCGTGTACGGCGATTCTCGATTTCCAGGCGTGGTTCTCGCGGGCGGATCGCAGCAAACGGCCGCGATCGGCGCCGCCATCAACGCAGCCCATCGCGAGCTTGTGGGCGAATTGCTCAAGCTGGTCGATAAACGTTCGCCGCTGTCGGGCCTGAAGCCGGACGAGGTTTATGGCGTGGATGGATGTCTGGCCCGAATCGCAGCGCCCGAACAACGGCAGAGCTATACCTCGATTTTGAGCGCGGCCGACCGGGCGGATGTCACTGTCGAAGCCAGTGCACCCCCGCCTCTGGAAACGCAGCATTGGTCGATGCATTCGCATGGCGCCATGTTCTGCGAAGTGCATGTGAACGCCATTACCGGTGAGCCGCGGGTGGCGCGCTTCTTGGGGTCGTTCGACTGCGGACGGATCTTGAACGCGAAGACGGCCGCGAGTCAGTTTCGCGGCGGCATTATCATGGGTTTGGGCCTGGCGCTGATGGAGGAGACGGAAGTCGATGAGCGCAAAGGCCGGATCATGAATCCGAGCCTCGCCGAATATCATGTGCCCGTGCATATGGATGTGCCGGAAATCGACGTCATGTGGACTGACATCCCCGATCCGCACACGCCCATGGGCGCGCATGGTGTCGGAGAAATTGGCATTACGGGCGTGGGCGCGGCAATCGCGAATGCGATTTACAACGCAACCGGCCAACGCGTGCGCGATTTGCCAATCACCTTGGACAAAACCTTGCCCACGGAGCCGTGGGGCGACTAGGCGCGGCCGCTCAAGCGCTCAGCGGTGATCATGGCGAGAAAGCCGCCGGCGCAATAGTTGAGCAGCCGCAGACGCACGGCATTCAAGTCCTTGGCGCGGCAAAGCCCATGCGACAATCGATCGACTCGCTCGGTGCCCGATAGCGCGAGCATCATCGATCCGGCCAGAAAATTGTAGGCCCAGTACAGCTCGCGCTTAGGGCTTCCCGGCAGTGCGCTCTGCAAGATGCCGATCAGTTCGCGTACGTTATCGTCGTAGTAACGATGAATGATTTCACCGCCCCACGGCGTGTTGTCAATTTGCGCGACCAAGGCGAAGTAGCGTTTCCAACCGGCCTCGCCGTGCAATGACAAATCGATCATGGGGTTGATGAACGCGGCGACGGCGCCTTCGACAGTTACCGTATGGCTGGCTGCGACATAGGCACGGAGCGACTCTTCACGCGCGGCCACCAGAGGTCCTGCGCGCCGCTCGATGACGCCGTCGAACAAACTCGACTTATTTTTGAAGTGATAATAAATGAGTGCAACGTCGACGCCGGCGGCGTTGGCGACCTGACGCGTGGTGACGCCATAAAATCCGCGCTCGGCGAACAAGGTTTCCGCGGAATCCAGCAGTCGACCCCGGGCTTTCACGCCCGCATCAGATTCTCGAGGCCGGCCTCTCTTGGTTTTGCTGCGAGCCTGCTTTGCGACTTTATTGTCTGGTTTCGTCACGCCGTCTCTTCCCTGGAATACCTATTGTGTCATCCCGCGACCTTGGGCGAAGGCTGAATAATTTAGCGGCCGCTGAATAACTTCGGAGAGGGTGCAGCTCTGGTATATCAGCCGAACGGACGGGCGGGAGCTAAAAACCCTTGGCATAGGGTGATCAAGCGTCAATCAGCCCTTCGTAGGGAGGGAAGGCGATTCCTTGACAACGAGCGGGAATCTGGATTAATTTCAACGTTCGCTGAAATTAAATCAGAGAGCTGCGTGACAGCTCCGATTCAGATGTTTTAACGGGGGGCTTTAAAAAATGATTGCATACCGATATCTCCATGCGTATTGCGCAGGCACAGCCCTGTGTCTGTGGGCCACGTTCGCGACGGCACAAACCGCTCAACCCAGCGCCTCGTTGGATAGTGGCACCGGGCTCGATGAGATCATCGTGACGGCGACTCGCCGCTCCGAGTCGATCCAAAATGTGTCGGGCCAGGTGACCGCCCTGACCGCCGGCGTCCTGGATCAAATCAACGCCCGGAACTTGAATGATTTTGCGGCATTCGTGCCGGGCTTGAGTTTCGCCTCGGAAGGGGCAAGCACGAATTTGCTGGTGATCCGCGGCATTACGACCGGCTCGCAACTGAGCAGCGCCACGGGCGTCTACGTTGACGACATACCGGTTGGCGCCAGTACTTCCAATGGCGTGGGCTATCAAAGCTTGAACGTCAACACCTTCGACTTGAATCGCGTCGAGGTGTTGAATGGACCGCAGGGGACTTTGTACGGAGCGACCTCGCTCGGCGGCACCATCCGCTACATTCCCAATGCGCCGACGTTGAATTCCTTTGGTGTCGATGTCGGCGTGCAGGTCTCCTCCACGCAGCATGGTCACATTGATCATGCGTACACCGGCATGATCAACATTCCGATTGCCGACATCGCCGCAGTCCGCGTCGACGGCTATCAGGTGTATGACTCAGGGTATGCCAAAGACCCCATTTACGGGCGCGACAATCAAGGATGGTCACGTTCGGAGGGCGGGCGGGTTGCGTTGTTGTTGAAACCATCGGATGAACTGGATATTCAGTTACGCGCATCCACGCAGCACATCCCCAGCGAAAGCGCCGATGTGGCGTTTCGCAATCCCACGACGCGGGAGCCGACTTACGGCACGTATGACCAGGCATATCCTACCTTCCAGCCTTCCAACTACAGCCTGACCTTGTATTCAGCGGCCGTGAACTACGACACCCCGTGGGCCAAGTTGAGTTCGATCACGGGACTGCAGGTCAATAACGGCACGAGCTACACCGACAACAGCCTGATTTACGATGCGGCGCTGGCGGCCTTTGGCGGTGGCGCCGATCCCTGGAGTCTGTATGTGAACACCACCACCAAGAAATTCACCCAGGAGTTTCGCGTGGCTTCGCACGAAAGCACGCATTTTCAATGGTTGCTGGGCGGATTCTTGAGCAACGAAAAGACGTTTGAAACCGTCGATTTGTTCGATAACGCCAATGCCGGCGGTACCTTTCTAGGCCTGTCTCCCTTCACCAGCTTCCTGCCGAGCACCTACCGCGAGTACGCGGTCTACGGGGACGGCACAGTGTTCTTCACGCCGCAAATCGAGCTGGGACTGGGCGTCCGCTACAGCCGTCAAAAGCAGGCCTATGATGAAACCGTCAGCGGCTTGCTGGCGACGGGTTCGGCGGCCGTGCTGACGCCGCCGGTGGCAACTTCGGATCAAAGCGTCATGACGTATTTGATCAATCCCAAATTTCATGTCACCGACGACGTGATGGTGTATGCACGCGCCGCCAGCGGCTTTCGGCCCGGCGGTCCCAACTTTGTGCTGACGCCGGGACTGGGCAATCCTACCTTTGCACCCGACACGCTGTGGAGCTATGAAATCGGTGAAAAGGCCAGCCTGCTCGACAAGCGCGCCACGTTGAATTTCGATGTATACGACATTCTCTGGAAGAATATTCAAGTCACCGTCAATGTCGGTGGCGTCAATCAGTTGGAGAACGCGGGCACTGCCCGGGTCACCGGCGGCGAGATGAATTTCAATTATCGAATTCTCTCGCCACTGACCATTGGCGGATCGGCGGCTCTGACCGATGCGCGCCTGACGTCGACGGCGCCTGTCATCGGCATCGGCAACGTCGGCGTCCGTTTGCCGCTATCACCGCGCTTCAACTTCGCATTGCTGGGCACTTACGACGTCGATCTGTTCGCCGGCTATCGCGGCTCGATCAACGTAACCGACCGGTGGGTGGGGGCACGCAATGCCGGATTTGGATCCGCGGTCAGCCCGCAGTATCACTTGGCGTCGTACAACATCACGGACCTCAACCTGGCATTGAATGCGCCTCATAATCTGGAGTACGGATTGTTCATGCGCAACCTATTCGACCGGGCGGGTGAAGTATCGGCCTCGGTGTTGGCGAATGAGTACAACCCTGCATCGCCGGTGCCGGTATTTTTGGTCCAGCCGCGCACGGTCGGTTTGTCCGTCAACTACAAATTCAACTGATCGCATGGAGTTTTGCGAGGTCGAGACGGCCAGCGGCCGGGTGCAGGGACTGATCAGTTCAGGCATCCGGCAGTTCAAGGGAGTGCCCTATGGCGCCCCCACCAGCGGGGCGAATCGCTTCCGCCGGCCGCAGCCACCCACGCCGTGGTCTCGCACTCGCGAGTGTTTCGGCTACGGGCCGGTATCGCCTCAGCTTCCGTACGATATCAATCATCAATATGCGAGGCTGATTCAATTTGATCTAAATGTTGCAGTAGGCGGAATGGGCGAGGACTGCCTGCAGCTGAACATCTGGACGCCGGGCACGGGACGACAGGATAAGCGCGCCGTCCTATTCTGCATTCACGGCGGCGGCTTCGCCATCTGTTCGGGCAATCATCCGATGTACGACGGCGCCAAGCTCGCGAGCGCGGGCGATGTGGTGGTGGTCAGCGTCACGCATCGTCTGTCCAGTTTTGGGTACCTGAATCTCGCTGATGTGGATCCCGCGGGGCCTTGGGGGGATGCGGGTGCGGCCGGCATGCTGGACCTGATTGCAGCGCTTCGGTGGGTGCGCGACAACATCGAGGGCTTCGGCGGGGATCCGGGCCGTGTTCTGATCCTCGGTCAGTCCGGCGGCGGATGGAAGGTCAGCACCTTGCTGAAAATGCCGGCAGCCCGCGGGCTGTTCCATCGCGCCGTCATCCAAAGCGGCTCGCTGGCGGCTCACTTTCCACGGGAAGCGGCGGCGCAGATGGCGCAGGCCTTCTTGGAGAAGCTCGGTGTAAAACGCGCAAGTCTGGAAACGATCCAGGAGTTGCCTTGGACGCAACTGCTCGCGGCCCAATTCGCGCTCGGCGCTCACGTCTTTGCGCCGTTTGTCGATGGCACGAACATTGCCGTTCAACCCCTGGAGGACCTTGCCTCACAACTACCTCATGTGCCGTTGATCATCGGTACCACGTTGGATGATGCCGGGCTGTTTTTCGACCGCTTCGATATGACCGAACAGGATTTGATCGACGCGCTGACGGTTGGCTATGGCCCGAAGGCGGCCGCGATTCATGCGCTGTACCGAGAGTACTTCCCGAACAAGTCGGCGTATTTGCTGCACGCTCAGATCATCACGGATGCCGGATTTCGGCGTTTTGCGCACTTGCAGGCCGACTACGAATCGCAACGGCCGCAGGCCGCGGTCTACACCTATCTGTGGGAATGGCAGAGTCCTGCCTACGAGGGCAAGTTCGGCGCCGTGCACGCCATGGACGTGGCGGCCTCGATGCACAATGAGCGGGACGCCATTTTGGGCAGTGGCTCGAACGATGCGCATCGCGCCTGTGAAGAACTGGCGTTGGCGTTGGTGGCGTTTGCGCAAACCGGCAATCCCAATCACCGCAGACTGCCGCACTGGCCCCAATTCGACACCCGCCATCGCTCGACTTTGGTACTCGAGCGTGACAGCAGAGTCTTGGATGATCCGCACGCCGCGCTGCGCAAGTTTTGGCTCGACATGCCGCCCTCGGCAAGCATCTTAGGCTAGGCGATGCCTACGCCCATCCACTATCGCAGTGCCGATGGCAGGCTAGAACTGTACGCCGAGGACAGCGGCAGTTCGGACGCACGGCTCAGCGTGCTTTGTATGCATGGACTGACCCGCAACAGCAGGGATTTCGGTGCGCTGGTGGAACATTTGTCGACGCGATGTCGCGTGGTGAATGTCGATCAACGCGGCCGTGGCAGATCGCAATGGGACGCCAATGCAAGCAACTATCAACCCGCGGTCTATGCGCAGGACATGTTTACATTGTTGGCGCATTTACGCATCGACCGCGCGGTGTTGGTGGGCACCTCGATGGGCGGCATTATCGCAATGATCATGGCGTCAATGCAGCCGCACCGAATCCGCGGCATCGTCCTCAATGACATCGGGCCGGAAGTGCCGAATCAGGGTCTGGTGCGGCTGCGTGATTCTTTGGTCGCGCCGACGCAGATATCGAGTTGGGCTGACGCGGCTCGGCAGGCGCAGCGCGTCAATGGCCTGGCCTTCCCGGACTTCGTCGCTGAAGATTGGCTCGCCTTTGCTCAACGCACCTACACTGAGGATGAGTCTGGACGGCCCATCGCTGCGTACGATCGAGCCATCCTCAACGGATTGATCAACGCCGATCTGTCGGTGGTGCCCGCCAACTTGTGGGCATTGTGGGCGCAGCTCGGCGCAATTCCGCTGCTGGCGATCCGCGGCGGTCTGTCGGACATTTTGAGCGCCGAGATCCTGCAGAGAATGGCGGCCTCGCATCCGCGCATCACCGCCGTGACCCTTGCGAACCGCGGCCACGCGCCCATGTTGGATGAGCCGCTGGCCGTCGCCGCCATCGACACCTTTCTGGACAATCTCCCATGACCCGGGACTTAACGAATCGAATGGTGCTGGTGACCGGCGCCGAGCGCGGCATCGGCAAGGGCATTGCGCTGGCCTTTGCGCAGGCGGGTGCGCGCATCGCGGCGCACGGTTTGGCGCCTGCGTCTGAGTCGCACGCGCTGGTTGCAGAGCTTGAGCAGGCGGGCAGCCCCGAAGCGCGTTTCTTCGGCGGCGATGTGCGTCAGGTCGAGCAAATCGATGCGTTGATGGAACAGGTGTTCCAATGGGGCCCTCTCGATATCTTGGTCAACAACGCGGGGATCCAAAGCACCGGCTCGATTGCCAAGGTCGGGGTCGAGGCGTGGAATGAGGTGCTTGCGGTCAATTTGTCCGCCGCGTTTCATACGATGCGTCATGCGCTGCCGCGCATGGCGGATGCCAGTTACGGACGCGTCATCAATATTGCCTCGGTCCACGGTCTGGTCGCATCCGTGGAGAAGGCCCCCTACGTGGCGGCAAAATTTGGTCTGGTGGGCTTATCCAAAGTCGCCGCGCTCGAATATGCGGCCACCGGCACCGCGGCGAGCGGCGGCGTCACGATCAATTGTCTGTGTCCGGGCTGGGTCGACACGACGTTGCTGGCGCCGCAAATCGCCGAGCGTCGCAAGCAGCTCGGCATCTCGCCACAAGAAGCCATTGAGGCGATGCTAAAAGAAAAACAACCGTCCCGCCGACTGTCCTCTGCGGCGGAGATCGCGCGCTTGGCAGTCTGGCTGTGCGCCCCAGAGGCACACAACATCACGGGCACGGCCATCCCCATCGATGGAGGATGGACGGCCCAGTAAACGCTCAGATCATGCGGTCGAGCACTTTGAAGTGTTTTCGGGCGTACGCCAGGAGTTCTGGATCCGTTGGGTGGTCCGCCGTTTCGACCGCCACCACCTTGGCGGCGACCTGGGCGTGCTTTTTCTTCAGGTACGCGATGAATTCGTCCTTGCCCTGCGCGGGGCCGATGACGAGAACCTCGGTCACGCCGTCCAGCGTTTTTGCGACGTCATCGAAAAATTCCGGGTCATCAGGCGTCTTGTGGCCGCCGTGAGGGCTTTTTCGAATGTGGGTATGCTCGTGCTGGTCTTTGGCTTTCACGACTGACTTTGTTTGTTCGTCGTCGGTAAAATTCCAGATCACGGACTTATGGTGGTCGATCCAAACGATCGAATGAAAATGGGGCACTACGCCTCCTCGTTGATGGTTCCGGTTGGGGTGCGCGATTGTCGCACCGTTTGGCGGCACATGGCGAAGTCGATTTAGCGTGCGACGGGCCTGCGGACACCGCCAACCTCATGCCTCGCCGAGATTAATGTAAGTAAATCAACGATCCATGGCCGGGCAGCCGCGCGATTGCCATCGCCAAGGCCAGCAGCGCCAATGATTTCAGCAATAGTGCCCTGGCGCTGTCGACGGATCATTCGTTTGCGTATCGCATGCGCAAGTTGGCCGGCTTAGGACCGGTGCCGAGCGGTGCCTTTTTCGGATTAGGATAGAATTGCATCCCACGGTCAGCGGGAGCAAAGCGTGCAAGAAGACCCCATACGCGCGTCGCTAGATGAACACTGGCGGGCGTCGGCGGCCGGCGATGCCGATGCCGAACATGCCATCTACGACGATGATGCCGTGTGCGATTACCCCCAGTCGGGGGAGCGAATCCTCGGTCGGCGCAATCTACAAGCGTTGCGTAGTCATCATCCGGGAAAACCGTCGGGCTTTAAGGTCAAGAGAATTCTGGGACAAGGTGATCTGTGGATCACCGAATACACCATCGTTTATCAAGGCAGATCCGCATTCACGGTCAGCATCATGGAATTTCGCAACGGCAAGGTGGTGCACGAGACCCAGTATTTTTCAGATCCGTTTGAAGCGCCGGCGTGGCGCAGTCAATGGGTTCAAGTCATGCAAACGGACGGCTGACAAACACAGAGCTTTTCAATCCGAACCGCCATACGCGCTCCGCTTCCTTGGTGATGCCGATGCGTTTGCCGCGCACGATCGACGCCTTGGTCTGCGGCGCCAATAATTCGAACGGGGCCGTGCCGATGGGTGTGCCGTTAAGTTCAGGCGTCACCGCCAGCGCCTGACCCAAGCGGCCGGGTCCCGAACACAATAGGCGGATCTCGGCCGTCCCGCGGCGAAGTTGCATGGCCTCGATGCCGGCGGTGGGTTCGAGCGCGCGGATCAGCACGCCGGCCGCATGACCCGGTTCGCGGCACACGATATTCAAGCACCAATGAATTCCATAGGAGCGGTATACATAGGCGCGTCCAGGCGGTCCGAACAACGGGGCATTGCGCATCGACAGGCCGGTGAATCCGTGGCAGGCGGCCTCGCTCTCATCGTAAGCCTCGGTTTCCACGATGATCCCACCCACCCCATTAAGATAGAGAGCGGTGCCGATCAGTTGTCTCGCCACCGATAAAGCACTGGCGCTGAAGTCGATGCCGGCGCGACCCATCGTTGCGGCGCGGCGGATCGGTTTGGTTTTTGTGGCCATGAGCGGGTAGTGTAGCGCCTACACGCAGGTGCGGCCGGCGGCCCTGCCCGGGTGGTCGGCCACAGCTGATAATGCGGCGCTCATGAGTTCGAAGTCCGCCAGCCGCCCCATTGGGGATTACGCGTTAATTGGGGACACGCTCAGTACCGCCTTGATTTCATCGCAAGGGTCCATCGACTGGCTGTGTTGGCCGCGGCACGACAGTCCTGCCCTGATGACGCGCCTGCTGGATCCAGACAACGGCGGATGTTGTACGGTGCGATTCAACCACATGGTCGCGGCGGGGCGTGCCTACCTTCCGCAAACCAATGTTTTGGAATCCCGGTTTGAGGGTCCGCAGGGTCAAGCAGGACTGATTGACCTCATGCCCGTTCTGCAGATTGCTCAGCGAGCGAGCGGCCCCGATGGTCAGCCATTGGGCGCGGTTCTGCGTTTTGTGGAGTGTCTGCAGGGAAGGTTGGAGGGCCGATTTTCATTGCGCATGACGCCTGATTACGGACGGGTGGAGGCGGCTTGTCGAATCACCATGCATGGCGCCGTCATCGTCACGCCCGTCGGGACGGTTCACGTGACGTGTTCTGAACGGTTGAGCCGGGTAGGCGATGAACTGATCGCCGACTTCGCGCTGCAGGCGGGCTCGCGTGCCTTCTTCGCTTTTACGCTGGGCGAGTCGAGCGCTTTGCAAACCTTGGATGCGGCCCTCAAATGTCTTCAGGATACGGCAGAGTATTGGCGTAATTGGAGTTCCGGAATTCGCTATGAAGGGCGCTACCGTGAGGCCATTACCCGCAGCGCGCTGGTGCTCAAGCTGCTGACCTATTCACCGACGGGCGCCATTATCGCCGCGCCGACCACCAGCCTGCCGGAAGCCGTGCCCGGAGAACGCAACTTCGATTATCGCTACAGCTGGGTGCGCGACTCGACTTTCACTGTCACTGCGTTCTGCAATCTCGGGCTGATTCACGAGGCCGCTGAGTATCTGAGTTTTCTCAATCGAGTCGGCTTGAGCGGCGGGCAGGAATTGCGGTTGCTCTATGGCATTGATGGCGAGATGCCTGATGAGGAACTGCTGACCCATCTGCCGGGATGGAACCATGTGTCGCCAGTGCGGATTGGCAACGCGGCCAATGATCAAAAGCAGTTGGATATCTATGGTGAAGTTATCGTTGCGCTGCATGCCTACTTGGAAGCCACCGACTATGCGCCGCCGCCCTTCCTGGGCGGCACGCTGGCCGCTGTCGTTTCAAGGTTGGCCAACACCGTGGTCGCTGTCTGTCACGAAAAAGACTGCGGCATCTGGGAACTGCGGTCGCGCCCGCAGCATTTGCAACACACGAAAGCGCTGCTGTGGGTAGCTCTGGCCAAGGCGGTCGCGATCGCACAGCGGATCCCGGGCATTGCCGGTGAAGATTCCCGCCGATGGTCGGAGGCCGCGGGTGCCTTGCGCCAGGAATACGAGACGCGCACCTGGGACCCGCGACGCCAGGCCTACATGCAAGCCTACGACTCCGACGTGCTTGATGCCGCCGTGCTGCGTACCGTGCTGTTCGGCGCGCTGGAGGCGCGCGATGAGCGAACACAATCGACCTTGAAAGCCATCGAGGCCGAGCTCGCGGACGGGGATCTGATTTATCGCTACCGAGCTCCCGATGGACTACGCGGCGTTGAAGCCACGTTCACCGCGTGTGCTTTCTGGCGGGTGGGAGTGCTTGCTCTGTCAGGCAATACCGAGCGCGCGCGGCCGCTGTTTGAAAGGCTGCTGATGAGGGCGAATGATGTGGGACTATTTGCGGAACAGATCGATGCGCGCTCGGGGGATCAGCGCGGCAATTTTCCGCAGGCCTTCACCCACATGTCCGTCATCAATCATGCATTTCGACTGGAAGACCGTCTCGGCCGTTAGCGGCTAGCGTGTGACCACGATGGATGTCGCGCCAAGGCCGACCGTGGTGCCGGGAACCAGCATGAAGGGACTACCGGCCACGGTCGCAAGGCCGCCGCTCAAGGGATCGATGGTCAGTACGGCAACATTGTTATTTAAATTATCGAGCACGTACACATAGGTACCCGTGCTGTCCGTGGTCAACGCAGTCGATCGATTACTGCTGCCGACGTTGAATGTGCCGGAAAATGCCACGGGGATGCCGTTCTGCAGTGAAAAGGCATCCACGCTCAATCCGTTGGCCAGGTATAAGAAACGCCCAGTTGCCTCGATGGCGATCGACGCGCCGCCGTTGGTGGGAAACGGGCTTCCCGTCAACGGGGTCAATGCGCCGGTGACGGCATCGATCGAATACACCGAGAGATTTTGCGAGGTGGCATTGATGACGTAGACAAACTTGCCTGCCGGGTCGATCGCAATGCCGCGCGGGCCGAGGCCGGTCGCGACAGGGCTTCCCACGAGGGGCACCAACGCGCCGCTCGCCGCGATGGCAAACACCGACAAGCTGTTATCGCCGCCGTTGCTCGCATAAAGAAAATTCCCGTTGGGATTGACTGCAAGATACTGGGGCTGATTCCCGGCGGCGTAAGGACTGCCGGCACTTTGAAGCAGCGTGCCCTCGGATTGAATGGCCAGGCTCGAAATGCTGTTGTCGGTGAGATTGGCCGTGAACACGAACTTGTTGGCGGGGTCGACGACAATGGCACTCGGCCCGCGTCCTACGGCATAGGGATTCATGGGTAATTGCGTCAACACGCCGCTGTCCGGGTCAATGGCGCTGGCGAGCACGGCGTTGGTATTCGCACTGATCGTGTAGGCGTAGCCGGCGTTTGCGGCCACAGCGATCGCGCTATTGCCGCTTTGTCCGATGAAGGGTGTGCCCAATATCGGCGTCAAAGCCCCGTTGCTCAAGATGGAGAAAGCCGAGACATTTCCCGCGGCCGAGTTGGTCACATAGAGAAAATCGCCCGACGGGCCGCTGGGGATCCCGCCGCTGCCACCACTGCTGCTCCCGCCGCCGCCCGCGAAGCCGGAATTGGTATTACCGCATGCGCAGAGCAGGATGGCGCCCAAGCACAGTAAAATCGTTTTGTGCATGATTGTTACCACGATACGAGAGTTGGAGCGACGGCGAGCCGAAGCTTAGCGTACCTGTCAGGGGCGCGACCACCGTTCAAGGTGTGCCAGGTTATGTCTGGTGCCCTGCCGGCAGCGTGGCGGGCTTTAGTTCGCCCAAGATCGTTGGAATGAGTTCTGCAACCGTCGGATGAATGTGCACAGTGTGTTGCAGGGTGGTGTAGGGCGCCTTGGCCGCCATGACATCGATGATGCAATGGACGGCCTCATCCGCACCCACACCCAACAACGTGGCACCCAAAATCAGGTTGGACCGCGCATCGACCACGACCTTCATGAAGCCGCGGGTCTCACCTTTTTCAGTCGCTCGAGCGACCCGCGTCATGGGCCTGAAACCGACGCGCACCGTGTGCCCCTGGGCAATGGCCTCACGCTCGGTCAGGCCGACTCGGCCCAACGGCGGATCGACGAACAGCGCGTAGCACGGAATTCGATCGCTCACCCGGCGCGAGCCCTGTTCAAGTAGATTGGCGGCGACAATCTCGTAGTCGTTGTAGGCGGTATGCGTGAAGGCGCCTTTGCCGTTGCAGTCACCGAGCGCCCAGATCCCCGGTACGTTGGTGCGAAGTTCGTCATCCACGGTGATGTAGCCTCGCGCGTCCGCTTCGATGCCGGCTGTTTCCAGCCCAAGATCGGCGGTATTGGGCTGACGCCCTACGGCCATCAGAAGATGTGTCCCCTCGACCTGCGGTGCGCCAGCGGTGCAATCGACCTGCGCTGCTATCCCATCGCCCAGCTTGGCAAGCCGAATGCATGTCGCGCCCAGCCGAACTTCAATGCCTTCGGCCTCGAGGGCCGACAAGATGTCGGCCGATGACTCCGGATCCTCATGCGGCAGCAGCCGCGAATCTTTCTCGATGACCGTCACGGCGCTGCCGAACCGCCGATACATCTGCGCAAATTCCAGTCCCACATAACTTCCGCCCACGATGACCAGGTGGGGCGGCAGTGATTCGAGCCGCAGAAGCGAGGTACTCGTCAACGCGGGGACGTTCTCAATGCCGGGAAACTCAGGCATTCGCGGACGCCCGCCCACATTGATGAAGATTTGCTCCGAGGTCAGGGTGAGATCCCCCACGCGCACAGAGCGGGCTGATTCGAATCTCGCGTGGCCCCGATAAACCGTGCAGTTCGGCATGTCACGAAGCCAGGCTTCGATTCCATCTCGAGACGCGGCGACGACGCGTTCTTTTCTCGCCTGTACGGTTTGCATGTTGATGGCAACGTTGCCATCCGGAATTTCGACGCCATAGTCCCTGGATCGCCTCACATCATAGGCAACGCGCGCACTGGCAATCAGGGTCTTGGTGGGCGTGCAGCCGGCGTTCACGCAGGTGCCGCCGAACAGGTGGCGCTCGATGATGGCCACCGATTTACCCGCAGCCGCCAGACGTGACGCCAAAGTCGGGCCGGCTTGGCCGGTGCCGATAATGATGGCGTCAAATGCCGGCATGGCTAATGCAGAAAGTTGCCGAGGTCGACCACATCCATACGAATGTTGAAGCGGCACTCTCCGTGTTGCGCATCGGCGGTTTGGAATTGCACGGTTCCGGCCGCCATGACGTCGCCCTTGGGGTCAAAATGAGTGAAGGTGAAATCGCCGCTGGTAATGGCGCTGTCCTTCTGCTTGGGAATCTTCAACACGGATTTCCAGCTCGATTCCTGACTGAGCGGTGCTGCGCCCACCGCCATGACGCCGTGGGCTTTCAATTCAATGCTCATGTTGCCGGTGCCTGCGATCAGATGGCCGGCCAAAATGCGGAATCGAGGCTTGCCGCCGGGAGGAATCATGTAATCGGCATGCGTCAGTGCAGGGTCCGAATCGAAGGATACGCCATCGATTTGGCAATGCACGCCGGAGTCGTCAGCGTAGGCAGGTAGTGTTGAGAATTGCGCGAGAGCCGCACAAATGCACAAGACAGAAACGATTTTCACGCGCATCGCTCGGCTTCCGTTTTTTCTGCCACCCAGCAGGGTGACGATTCTAACGCACAAGCACGTAACTAGCCGCAGGCGCGAGCGGGGATTATCTCAACCCCGGAATGGTTCGGGCAGCGTTCGCTGCCCGAACCTGAAAAGTACTAACTAATCTTTTCCTCAAACTGGGTACCGAACTTCCGGTACAGCGCCTTCGCCAGCGGGTCATAGCCAAAGAAATCGACCGCGGCGTCTTGCCAGGTCTTCTCCTTGGAATGCACCAGATCGCGCGCGCTGCGCAGCAACTGCGTGGTGGCGGATGTCGGGGCCGGATCGAATATCTCCGCCTCACCTTCGTCTTGATCCTCTTGATAAATCTTGCGGCTCAACTTCGAGAATACGTGCTTGCCGCCGTTGGTCTCGTAGATCCGGTATTCCTGCCACTCGCCCTTGGGCGCTGAGGTCGGCGCGGCCGAGGCGAGCAGCGTCCCGGTAAAGTTAAGGTCGGCTTTCCCGTCGCGCGTGACGACGTGTTCTTTCTGGATGCCAACGTCGCCGTCATCATCCAGGGCCGGCAGGCGGCTCTGTTGCTTGACCTTCGCTTCGGAGACCGGCTTCGCCGCAGACTTGGGTTTATTCTGAGCATCTTTCGGCGCCGACTTGGGATCTTTGTCGCCTGCGGATTCACCGCGCACAATCACTGTCACCGGCTGCCGCGGAGTGTCTCCCGCAGTGCCGTTGCCGGCCGTCGACTTGCCTGACGGTGAGTTGCCAGACGCCGTGTCATTTCGATTGTCGTCAGCGGTTTGACGAGTGGCGGTGGTTTGCGGATCTGAAACTGCATCGGTGGTATCGGAACTCATGGAATGTCCTCGCGCGGTTAAGCGTATAAAACTAAATCATGTTCCTACTCGCCGAGTCACACAGCCAGAAGGTCACCCAGCTGTTCGTAAGCCTGCGCCCACAGGCCGTCGCGGACAGTTTTGTTATTACATTCAGATGCTTAGCGCTTTTCCAGGCCTGATTGTCGTGGCCATGCGCGAAGGGTCTTTTACCAAGCAATGGCCATGGGTATAAATTTGCCCCTTCGATCCTCAGTGCATCTATCCGGCGGACGATCATGGCAATGATAAGAGCGATCCGCGGAACAAAAAATAACGCAGATTGCCGACTGTGCCCATCGTAAAACCAGACGCGCCACAGTCCTCGATCGAGGCGTTGCACGCCAGCCTGCCGACGCTGGCGGGCAGCACAGGGATGCGAAAATCCGCGCCCAATTTCGCGGCGCTCCTCGCATCGCCTCACAGTCTTGCAAGGCCCGGGCTCTCGTATCCCGTTTACACACTGGGATTGACTGACATCGTATCCGGTGCGGCCTTGGGCAAGGCAAAGCTGGCTGCTTGGCGTCATGAGTTCACAAATGCCAATGAGGTGGTATCGGCGGAAGTCTCAAGCGGTCGACGACCCAAATTTCTGCGGTTGAACGTCGCCTCGAAGTTTCGATCGGTTCAGCATGAATTGCAGTGGGTCGCCGCCGGCGAAGTTTTCGCCAGCCGCTCTTATGAGCTACGGATGCTGGAAGTCTTGGCTCTGGAGTTGCGCGCGCTTTGGCTGAAAGCGGAATCCGGTTCGCGCGGCGACGTGGTTGTTCCGCTGTCGCCCGCGACACGCGGGCTCACCGCCAACCAGCATTACAACCCCCACGAATTCATCGCCGCGATTCAAGCCGCTGCACAGATGATGCTTGACGCCAAGGCGCCCGGGAAGGGCGCTGAATCCTAGAAAGTTCTGGGACCCGAGGCCTGCAGCTCTCCAATATGGCGAACCACGATGCGATGGGTTTCTGCGGCAAAGTATTTTAGATCAGCGTTATCTCCGGTCTTGGCCTCCATCGCGAATGCCGCGCCATCTTTGGCGTGAATCTCCTCCATATCTTTCAAGTAGAGAGTGTCGAAGGCGACCCCAGTTTGGGACTTCAACTCGCTCAATTTTTTCTCGAACATGGGGTTGAGCATGTCCTCAAGCTCCAGTCCGTTGGCCTTCGCGATCTTCACCAGTTTTTCGCCCACCAATTTATGGTCATGAACTTCGGTCGTGCCCTGATCTCGAATGTCCTGGGTGTTTCCCTGATCAACCGCGATCTGCGCGGCGGCAACTTCAAACATGCCGCCTTGGCTGACCATTGTGACAAATTTTTGATCCGCTGCAGACAGGCTGCGGTCGGCGGCGCCGGTTACGGCTGCGGCGAACGATAGCGTAGCTGCTGCCATGAAAGCTGGGAGACGGTGATGCATAAGATCCTTGAGATGATGAGCCAGTGACGATCGCACTGGCAGGGAGAATTAACTGGTTGGAATTAGACACCCTCGGAAGGTGCACTGATGTCAGGAAAGGCGCACAGCGCAGGTGGGTTGGGGCTTACAAACTTAAAGCTCGCTGGATCTCCCCGGACCCTTTGTCCGGGAAGATCCAGCGCAAGCCAGCGATCAACTGGTTTTATTGATGCCGACATCCCAGCCCGGCGGTACGGTAGTTCCGCCATCGTCAATGGTATTGCCGCCTTGATTGACTTGCACCGAGGAATACAACAGCGCGGCGTCGACATAGGTATTTTTCGGTGTCGTTGAGGTGGCTGACGATGCAACCGCGTTCATCGTGCTCACGTACACCGTTTGAAATGTGAAGGTGATGTTGCCGCCGCTGGCTCCCTGCGTCGTGAGCGTGCAGCTGGTGTAGGGCGTACCGGCCGCGACCGCTTGGAATAAGGTGGAGAAAGACACCAATGCAGCGTGGATGTCCAACGGCATCAACGAATTCTGTACCGCACTGCCGGTGACCGCCGGCTGGCTCAAAGTCGCGCCGATGTTGAAATAGCTGACGTTCATGCTGACGGTACCCTGCGCGCCGGAGCAGCTCAGGCTCCCCACGGCCGCGGCATGCGACAGTGATGCGGCGCCCAAGGCCAACGCCGCGGCGATGATTTGCTTCAATGACATAAAGTGAACTCCCTCTCGAAAGTGATTGATATCTGACGTAAGGGAATAACCAGCAGGCGCGACGAAAACCGCCATCGGCGTTTTCGGCAGTGCGGCAAGACCGTTAAGGCAGGCCCGCCCGGCCAATGCGGACTTCGGCCGCCAATATATGGCCATTGCGCGCTGCAGCCGCCTGCGACTCATTCGAGGTGGGCGCGGTCAGCATGAATAATGTCCGGCCGTCCTCGCCCCCCAGCATGCACGCGAAACAGGGAAAGTCCGTCTCGACCACATCGACGATCTTGCCGCCAGGCGCGAACAACACGCACTCCGGCGCTACTGCATTCGCGATCCAGACGTGTCCGTCTGCGTTCAAACAAATGCCGTCGGGCAAGCGTGCGCCCAGCGAGGACCACAGACGCCGGTTGTTGAGAGAGCCATCTGCCTGGATATCAAAGGCGGTCAGGCATGCACCCAGCGTTTCCGCGACGATCAGCGTTTTGCCATCCGGGGTGATGACCATACCGTTGGGAAAATGCATGTCGGTGGCGGCGACGCGCGCTTGGCCGTCGGCATCGACGCGGGCGAGCCGAGTGGTCGGATGATCGGCGAGTAATGCGACCGGGCCGCGAGAATTGAGTTCGGCATGAATATCAAATCCGAAACACCCCACGTACGCACCGCCTCGTGCATCGACGACCATGTCATTGGCAAGGTGCTCGGAGAGTCCCGTCAACTGCGCATGCAAATGAAGGCCATCGCGGTCTTGGCGCCGAACCTCGAGCGCGTTCATCGCGACCACTAACAATCCGCCATCGGGCAGCCAACCCAATCCCGACGGCTGATCATCGAGTGTCAATTCGGTCCGCACGGCGCCCTGCGCATCGACGCTTTTTACGGCGTGATCGTAGAAGTCGCTGAACCACAGACGTCCGTCATGCCAGCGAGGCGCTTCGCCAAAATAAATGTCGTCGGCCAGAAGGCGGGCGGTGGGCACGCAGGGTCTCCTTCTTGCGGTTTAAACTCGCAGCGGCATCAGTGCGCGAAATCGCGCATCGCGAAGATACAGGCCGCCCCAGGTCAGCACGCCGAGAACCAAGCAGATGATCTGTGGCGGGGAGAACAGTTCACCGATTCGGAAATGAGTGCAGATGGCGCCGCCTAGGAATGCGGTAATCAGGATGGCACCCAGTCCCGCGGTTTTCGGAATCGCGTAAAGCAGCACGCTCACCAGGAGCACGGCGCCGATGGTCGGGGCCTGCCCGAGCGCGAATCCGGTTTCCGCGATTTGCCCGGCGAGCTTCTCGGGCGCCAACCCGTTGACGGCTGCGTCGGCGAATAACGCCACAATGACCAAGCCGCTCATCAGGCGTCCGGCCATCACTGCGGCTCGATCACTCATCATCTGCGTCATCCGCGCATTTACAGTCTTTTCAGCGAGTTTCGCAAGCCCAACGGCCGGCGAGTTGCGATTCGAACGCCCCGCGGGTCGGCTTGCTGGTGAGGTAGGGCAGAATGACGGAAGCCAGCAACACAGCGCTGACCAAGGACAATGCGCCAGCGTTGGTGCCGCTGAAGCTCTTGCCGTAAGCAATCATCAGCGGGGCCATGACGCCGGCCAAGCCCCAAGCCGTCAACACCAGTGCGTAATTAACGCCCATGAATTTTCTGCCGAAGCACTTGGCCGTGTACGCCGGCATCACACCGAAGCCGCCGCCGTAGCACAGCAGGATGATGGCGAAGCCGAGCAATACAAAATTCAGTTGATGCACGCTGCTCAGCCAAAACAAAGTGGCGGCCTGAACGGCCAGCATGATGGCAACAGTACGCGCGCAACCGAGGCGGGTGCACACGCCGGTCCAAAAATACCGTCCCACCGCGTAGAACAAGCTCACCCAGCCGAACGAACAGGCAAGCGCACTGATGGGCTCATGGGTGAGGTCCTTTAGAATCGGCATGGCATTGGAGATCACCGCGATACCGGCGATGGCGTTGATGAACATTTGCAGCCACACCAGATAAAACTGGCGGGTACGAATCATTTGAGCGGGTGACAGGCCGGTGGCGGCCGGGCTGATCGCCGCCTGGCGGGACGCGTCAGGGTGACGAAACAGCCAGGCAGCGCCCAACGCTACGGCGAAGAATCCCGCGCCCACCAGCAGCCGCATTACTACGACGCTCGGATGCGGCAACCCCTGGTTGAAGGCAACGGCACCGAGTCCGAAGCCACCCGCCAGCAAACCGCTCACGATGCCCTTGTGAGCCGGAAACCATTTTGTGATCAGAGCGACGGGAGTGACATAGGGCATTCCGGCCCGTACCCCACCGGCAAGTCCTGAGGTGAGCAGCCAAGGCGTGCCCCATAACGCCATGCCCCAACCAGCCAACATATGGCCGACGCCCCACAAAGTGATGCCCGTGGTGGCGGAGCGATGCGGGCCGGCCCGGTCCTGCCAATAGCCGCCGATCAAAACCCCCAAGACCGTAATGCAGAAATTAGCCAGGGTGGTCCCGACATCCCAGCGGAAGGCGGACAAGGCGGGCTGGGTGAAAATGGCCCAGGCATACAGGGTGCCGGTTGTTGCCATGACCAGCACGGCGGCCGTCGCGATCAACCAACGGCTACGGCCATTCAGTCCCTCGTTTCCCATCTCGGCTCCCAAAAATAAGCAGGCTCATTGGGACTATCGCGATCGGAGCGGAAAATGGGACATGGCCGATCAGGGGCTAGGTCTGCAGCTCCTTGGACAGGAAAGTGCGGGCGCTTTTCCAGCTGCGTTTGACCGTCTGGGTGGACAAATCGAGGACCACCGCTATTTCCTCGATGGTCATCCCGGCGAAATAGCGCATCTCGACAATCCGATAGGCCCGGTCATCGATGCGCTTGAGGTTCTCAAGGGCTGAATCCAGGGATTCGACATCCACCGGCTGCTCATTGGGCTGAACATCGGCACTGGACATGGTCAGGTGGGTCATCCCCGAACCGCGCTTCTGGGCATTGTGCTTTCTGACGATGTCCACGATGACGTTGCGCATGACCGTGGCGGCGTACGCAAAGAAATCCTGACGGTCACGCAAGGTGGGCATTTCCTGTTCCGACAGGCGCAGATAGGCCTCGTGTACCAAGCTCGGCGCATCCAAATGGCCCGGTTGGGAGCCCGCCAGCCGAATTCTGGCTAACCGGGTCAGTTCGTCGTAGACCACCGTGAAAAGCTCGGAGTAGGCCTCAGACTTTCCGCCGCGCAGGTCCGACAGCAAAATGGTGATATTTCCCATGTCATCAATTCTTGAGGGTGCGTCGTGGTAGCGCAAGCCGAATTGCATGCGGTACGTCCCGTTTTCGAGGTAGGACTGCGCTAATTTCTGGAGATATGCTTGTCTTTGGCCGCTGCGTTATGAAATTGCAATGGAGCGACGGCATCATACGAAGGAACGCCTGTGACTGATGATCGTCGAAAAGCTGCTGAAGGAACCAACGTGCTATCGCGGCGCGAGTTCTTTACTCATGCAGGTCTTGCGGGCCTTGCCTCGGTGGCGCCGGTGATCGCCGCCGCAGGCACCGAAGATCCAGAACATTCGGGCGGGACACCGGAACAGATTCACCTCACGTGGGGAGAGGATCCTGCCACGTCTGTGTTCATCTCGTGGGCCTCGCCCGCGCAATCCATTCAGCCACGCATCTTATTGGATTCGCCAACGCACAAGAAAGTGCTGGTGCATGCGCTGCAACGTACCTACACCGACGGATTGAATGGCCAAACGGTATTCACCTATCACGCGCGGGTGACGGGACTTCATCCCAATTCGACGTATTCCTATGAGGTCACGGCGGATAACGATGCGAATCGAGGGCGACCGTTTCGTGCGAGCTTTCAGACCGCGCCGCGCGGCAGGACCGGATTTCGTTTTACCAGCTTCGGCGATCTGGCGACGCCCGTGACTTCTTGGGTACTGTCCTCCGGTCAGAGCCGCTACGCGGTCGAAGCGGTGGAACGCTTCAAGCCGCTGTTTCATCTGATGAATGGCGACTTGTGTTATGCGAATTTAAATCCCACGGCGCAGCCGGCGGTGTGGGCCGACTTCGGCAAGAACACTCAAGGATCGGCAGCGAATCGACCGTGGATGCCATGTCCCGGGAACCACGAAATTGAATTCGGCAATGGCGCGCAAGGCTTCAATTCTTATCTCACCCGATATTCATTGCCCGATAATGGCACGGCCCATCCCGGCTGTTGGTACCGCTTCCGCGTGGGCTCGGTGCTTTTTATTTCCCTGTCGGCCGATGATGTCATCTATCAGGACAGCGGCGCGTTCGTCGCGGGGCCCGCGCCCATCACACCGGCGCCGAGTACCGGCGGTGCGCCGATCCAGCCCGGCACTTCTCTCTATATAAGAGGCTACAGTGCTGGTGAGCAAACGCGCTGGCTGGAGAAAACCCTTGCCGAAGCGTCGGCGGACCGCAGCATCGATTGGATCGTGGTGCAGATGCATCAGGACGCGATGAGTTCGGCCAAGTTCGGCAATGGCTCCGATAAGGGCATTCGTGAAACCTGGCTGCCGTTGTTCGATCGCTATGGCGTCGACTTGGTGTTGTGCGGTCACGATCATGACTACGAACGTAGCTGGCCGGTGCGCGGCTGTAATCATGACGTCGGCCGCGACGTGACCACCGGCGCGGTGGTCGACACACTGCAGCCGCAGCCGGTCATAACTGCGGAGCCGCCGGATGGGCGCTTCGACACCCGCCTCGGGACCATTCATTTGATCTTGGGCGGCGGCGGCACGAGTTCGCCGCTCGATGTCTATGGAGTCACTACGGCCGGCGAACCGCAGGCCAAAGTCATCACTCGGCATAACCAGCCCCGGCCGGGTCCAAAACCCGGCGTGTTTATAAAACCACCGGCGGACGCCGTAGAACCGGCGATTTGGTCGGCGCGCCGAGACACCGGCACGGGTTACGGGATTGCGGTATTCGATGTCGATCCGGGATCCGCCCAAGGCAAGACCTCGATCACCTTGCGCTACTACCACGCCATGGGAGCCGACACCTCGCCCACGCCCAACTACGAACTGTTCGAAACCGTCGTTTTCGCCAAGGATCGGCGCTAAGGAGACCCTCATGGCCAAATCTCGCAAGCCCGTGAGCGCGGGCGTCAAAGTTCGGCTGTTGTCGAATCCGGTGTATGCCCAGCCTGAACCTACGCCGGACCCGTCGACATTCAAGATCAAACATCCCTCCGATGATGCAGCTTATAAGTTGATCGATGAACTGAACGCCGAACACAAGATCAAACCGCTGCCTTTTCCAGCGCCTCGCGGCGGTGCAGAACCGCAGTTGTCCTTGACCCAAGTGTTCGGCGGCAATGCCACCGCGATCAAGCGGATCACCGATCAGGGGCAGATCGTCTTTCATGCCACCGGCGATTGCGGCAGTACCCGCGGACCTAAAACCCAGAACGAAGTCACCGACAAGATGGTGGCTGATTTCACCGAGACTTCCCCGGCCGAGGTACCGCAGTTCGCCTTCCTGCTCGGCGATGTGGTCTACAACTTCGGCGAGACCGAGTACTACTATGATCAGTTCTACGAGCCGTATCGCAATTATCCCGCGCCCGTGCTGGCCGCGGCGGGCAATCATGACGGCATGATTTCGCCTCTGGCTCATGCCAAGAGTCTGGCGGCGTACTTGCGCAACTTCTGCGCCGATCCGGATAAAGGCTATACGGTGACGCCGGAAGCCGGCGGCCTGTCACGCACGGCGCAGATTCAGCCGGGCGTGTTCTACACCTTCGATGCGCCGTTCGTGCGAATCCTGGTCCTATACAGCAATACGCTGGAAGATCCCGGCGTCATTTCCAATGCCGACATCGGTACCTCGCAAATCAAGTACCTCAAGGCCGCTTTGATGCGCGCCAAGCAACAGAAATTTGCCGGCGCGCTGCTGTTTGCACATCACCATCCGCCGTATGCGTCGGGCGATCAGCACGGCTCCAGTTTGCTCATGCGCCAGCAGATGGACGCCGTGTGTGCGGAGGTGGGCGTCTGGCCTCATGCGGTGCTCGCCGGCCATGCTCATAATTATCAGCGCTTCACCCGTCATCGCTCCGACGGTACGGACATTCCCTATGTGATCTGCGGCAACGGTGGCCACAACGTGCAGAAACTGCAGAGCAGCGGTTCGACGCCGCTGCGCACGCCGCAGGTATTCCAAGTCAAGACGGCGACCGACGATGCCGTAACATTCGAGAACTACGATGATACCGATTATGGCTATCTGCGCCTTATCGCAACCGCGACTCAGCTGCGAATCGAATATCATCCGGCGAGCGACAGCTCGGGGGCCAAGACCCCTGACGACAGCGTGACCATCGATCTTAAAACGCGCCAGCAGACCGTGTATGTGCCGAACGATTTAGGCACGCCGGCGCGCGCCCGCGAAGCACACAGCATGCTCTCGCTCAGCGCATCGAAGCGGCTTCGCGAGTGAGCGGGTGCTCGACCCCTAAGCCTGACTGCAACGCCTCGAAGGCTTGGGAGGCCGTGTGCTTCGCATCCTCCGGCTGGCCGCTGCCGCGCTGTGCCTGCGCGAGAAGCAGCAGTGACTCGCCGACGTTTGCGCTCAATTCGGGCTTGCGGGCGCGCAGCTTCATCAGGCCCACGGATTTCTCCGCGTCGCGCGCAGCGTCCGCGTACCGCTTCTGCGCCACGGCAATTCGTGCCGACTCCTGCAGCGCGAAGCCTAAGTAGGTCGATTGACTGGAGCCGGCTTCCGATAATTTCAGGGTGACTGCGTCTTGTTTCTGCCGGGCCTCCTCGAGTTGACCGCGTGCGCGCGCCAGGGAGGCCTCGGCCATTTGCAGGAATGTGGCCGATCTGCCGTTCGCGCTGGGCGCGTGCGCAATTAAATCACGGGTCTGCAAGACTTCTGCTTCGGCGTCCTCCCAGCTTCCCAGTGCGCTCAGTATCCGGGTCTGACTGATGCGGCATTCGATTTCCGTTTGGATGTCGCCGTCGCGGTGCGCGGCCCGGATGGCATCCTCGGTCGCCTTGCGTGCCTGATCCAAATGGCCCAACCGCCACAGCAGCCACCCGTACTGATAAGCGATGGATGCCTCGATCAGTCCGTCGCTGGTGCCGCTTTGCAGTTTGGCCACCGTCGGCTTCTCTTCGGCATAGGCGGCGGTGATCTCTCCCATCAGCGCCAGGGCGACGGCCAGCGTATGCCGGCCGTAGAGACCGATTTCCGATTCGCCCCAGCCGTTGCGCTGTAAATTGTCGACCAGGCGGGTCGCCATTTCATAAGAGGCGCGCGTGTCGCCGAGCTCCGCATAGGATATATGGAGGTTGGAGAGGATGTCCGCGTAGGCGAGATCTTGAGTCTCTCCGCTCTTTTCCATCAGGTCGAGCGCCTGCAACATCGTCTGAGTCGCCGCATCGCTCTTCAGCTGGGCTTGAAGCACCCGCGCGCGTCCGTTCAGGCAGCGCACCCGATCGGTGGCAGTCGGTTGCGCGACACGGCTCAAGGCATCCTCTCCCTCCGCGAGGCGCGCGATCGCGCGTTCCAGGTGCCCGGTGCTGATCTCCGGTTCAACCGCCGTGCAATCGATTTCCGCGATCGCACGAACGCTGTGCAAAGGACGAGCCAGGGCTTCCGCTTTGGTCAACGCGGCGTACCCCTTGTCCTCATCGCCGACGTTCAAGAATCCCACGGCCATGCGCACCAGCACATCGATGCGAAATTCGGTGTCATTGCTGTATTGGTGATCGAGCAACTCGATGCCTTTTTCGAGGATTTGTTTCGGCGTGACCGGCTGACTGTCCGAGCCGATGGTCGACATGACCTGGGTCAAGAACTTGTTCTCGGCCTCCGCACGCCGCTGCAGCACGTGCATTTGATCGCGCTGGTGCTGTGCCACGCGCATCTGCAAGAAAGCGAAGGATGCGACAGCGATCAATGCGAGGATCGCGGCGATGCTGCCGGCGACGGCGCCGCGATGACGGCGGACGAACTTGGCGGCGAAATAGGCCAAGGCGCCGTCGCGGGCCTGCACCGGTTCATGCGCCATGTACCGCTCGAGGTCGGCGGCCAAGGCCGCGGCAGTGGCATAGCGCTCATCGGGCCGCTTGCGCAACGCCTTGGCCACGATGGCGTCAAGATCACCTCGCAAAGTCTTGCGCCATGCGGGCGGCGCCGTCTCGGACATCTTGGCCGGTATCTCATCGAGTGCTGCGCGAATGTGGTCGGCGCGCGTTTTCTTATCACGGGTGTTGGGCAATGCGCCCACCAGCAGCACATGCAGCAGCACGCCGAGCTGGTAGACATCGGTGGCGGTGGAGGGCGGATCGCCGAGAATCTGTTCGGGTGCGGCGTAATCCGGCGTCAGCGCCACATCCTCGACGCGTGTGGCATGCGCCTGATCCTCATCGGCGAGATCGTTGCCCATGAGTTTCGCCACGCCGAAGTCGAGCAGCTTGACTTCGCCGTCCGGCGTCACCAGCACATTGGACGGTTTGATGTCCCGGTGCACGACGAGATTCGTGTGGGCATTCGCGACGGCGGCGGTGACATTCAGGAACAGACGGACTCTGTCCTCCAAGCTTAGCGAGTGCGCTTGACAGAATTGGTCGATGTGTTCGCCCTTCACATACTCGAGGATCAAATACGGCCGCTCGTCCGGCATCACGCCGGCGTCGATGAGCCGCGCGATGTTGGGATGCGTCAGGCGCGCCAGCAGCCGTCCCTCACGTTTGAACCGGTCCAACGCCACCGGGGCGCGCGAGGCGGGATCCAAAAACTTGACGGCGAACAATCCCCTGAAATGTCCGTCGCTGCGCCGGGCCAGCCACACCTCACCCATGCCGCCTTTGCCGAGTAATGATTCGATTGTATAAGCGCCGACGCGCGCGCCAATCAGGGAGCGGGGCGCCGGCGGGAAGACAAACGGCTGCTCGAGGAAATCCGGTTCCGTGTCATCGTGAAAGCGCAGGGTAAGGGCGGCCCGAAGCGGCGGACCGATGTCAGGATGTTCCGCAGTGACTTTGGCAAGCCAGTCCTCTAGTTGCTCCTCGGGGATGTCGTGCGACTGATCGAGAAAGGGAAAAATGCGAGCCCAGGTCTCGCGATCCAGTGTAACCATGCGATTACCCTACGATATTGACCCTGCTTGAGCCACCGAATTTGCCGGCATTCGTGATGGTGATCGCGCTCCCGACGTCGCGAGCGACGAAGCCGTGTCGTCGCCCAGCTGAATGAGCGCCAATGCGCTAGAATTCAGTGCGAACACTGGAGAAAAGCCGATGGAAAGGTGGACACTGTGGCTGAACGCCATCCATGGACTGCTGGAAATTTTGTCTACGAAAATGGGTCTGGGAAGTGGCTTCGGCGCCCTCGTTATTTGAAATCTCGCTACCGGATTCAACAACCGTATATCTCATTGCCGAGACATCTGCTTGTTTGATGTCATCGGCGATGTGCATGGGCAACACGGCAAATTAATCGAGCTGCTGGCCCATCTGGGCTACCGCGAAGCGCGCGGTATTTGGCAACACCGATCTCGAACGGCCGTCTTTGTCGGCGACCTGGTCGATCGCGGCCCCAAACAGTTGGAGACCATCCAATTGGTTCGAGGCATGGTAGAGAAGGGCTACGCGCAGTGCGTGATGGGCAATCACGAGTTCAATGCCATCGCTTGGGTAACGCCCGACCGTGAGCGTCCGGGAAAATATTTGCGGGACCGCGACAAGCGTGGCAATCGCGAGCAGCATGCCGCGTTCTTGGAGGCCGTCGAAGGCACGCCGCAACATCGAGAGATCACCGATTGGTTCCGGACGTTGCCGCTGTGGCTGGACACTGGCGATCTGAGAATCGTGCATGCCTGCTGGCACCAGCCGGAGATGGATCGCTTATCGCCATGGATGGGACCCAACAACACGTTGACCGACGAACTAATCCGGCTTGGCAGCCAACCCACGCACTGGGCCTTTCGAGCCATCGAAGTCATCTGCAAAGGGCCTGAGGTTGAGTTGCCGCCCGGAATCTCAATCATGGACAAGAGCGGCAAGCCTCGTCACGAAGTACGTGTGCGCTGGTGGCAGGACGATCTGTCGACGTACGCCAAAGCCGCGATAGGCCCTCCCGAAGACTTGGGAAAAATTCCTGATGCGCCCATGCCGCCGAGCTGGCGCCATTTGCACTACGCCGGCCCGCCGGTCCTGTTCGGGCACTATTGGTTTTCAGGAACGCCGCAGGTCATCTCGCCGCGTTTCGCATGCCTGGACTACAGCGCCGCATTCGACGGTCCGCTCGTGGCCTATCGCTTTGATGGTGAGAAGCAACTGACGAGCGATAAGCTGGCATGGGTGCGGCCTTAAACCGCGCACACTGCAGGGAGTCACTCGAGCGATTGAGGCGGTGGCGGACCATCCGGATTGCCAATCGCCTTGCGAAAGCCGTAGGGCTTGCCGTCACTTCGGCCCATACCGTACCTTGCGAGTTGGCGTCACACACGTTTCAATGTCGGGAGCAATTTTGCGTAGATTTCATCGCTGGTTCGGATTGATCGTCGGAGTTTTCCTGGCCGTTATTTCGGCAACGGGAATCGTTTTGCAGGTGCAGGTGCTGATGGAGAATCACGACGCACCGCCGGCGGCGATGGCCGTCGAACCTCACCGCGATGCGCCCGAGGAGGAAAAGCCGGCCGCCGCTCGCGATCACGATCGGGATCTGCACGAATCCATCATGCATATTCATAGCGGCGAATTCTTCGGCAAGTTTGGCAATGTGATCGGTTTGATCTGTGGCCTGGCGCTGTTTTTTTTCAGCATTAGCGGTCTGTGGATGTATTGGCAGATGTTCCAGGCGCGTTCCAAGAACGGACGCCGCGAAGTATTTTGGTAAGACAGTGAGTGCCCTTCACCTGATTTCATCGATGGCACCCAAGAGCCTGCTCACGGCCCTCGCCACACAATTCACGCAGCAGACCTCATTGCCGGTGACCTGTGAAGCTCTCGGCGGCGTTGATGTGGCTAAGCGCATCAAGGCTGGTGAGGTCGCCGATGTGGTGGTATTGGCACGCGCGTCCATTGACGAGTTCGCTCGAGCGGCCTTGGTGTCGGCGGAGGTTTGCGATATCGCCCAATCGGGAATCGGCGTCGCCGTGCGCAGCGGCGCGCCGCGGCCCGATGTCTCGAGCGAAGACCGTTTGAAAGCGGCCATCGAACATGCGCCCAGCGTAAGCTTCTCAACCGGTCCGAGCGGTGTGTATTTGGAGAAGAAATTCGCAACTTGGGGAATATTGGACAAGGTGCGTTCGCGCATCGTGGTCCCGCCGCCGGGTACCGGTGTCGGTTCTTTCGTGGCGGAGGGCAAAGCGGCGATTGGCTTCCAGCAATTTAGCGAATTGGTCGAGGTGTCGGGCATCACCATCGTCGGTCCGTTGCCCGCCTCCATGCAGTTGCTGACGGTGTTTTCCGGCGCCGTGTTGTCTACCAGCCCACAGCCGCAGGCTGCAATGCAATTATTAAGCTTCCTGGCGGCGCCCGATCATGACGGGCTTCGAAAGACGTTTGGCATGGAGCGGCCAAGTTCTAAACGGTGATGAGATCGCCAAGATCAACGCGACCGTGCTGGCTGGAGAATGCCAAGCCTTCTGCAGAGGAACTTGACTGCATCACGCCGCGGATTTGGTGGTCAGCCGTGTCGTAGGTGGTCCGATGGCCATGGCGATCGACGATCAGACGGTGCGTATTTGCAAAGTAAGCATAGCGTACACCGCCCGCGCCGCCGGTGGTGGAGGCCTCGCCCATGTCACCCGGCCACCACGCTTCGGCGGGTTTCATCGGTTCCATGGGTTTCATCGGCTTCATCGGTGCAAGTGGTTCCATGTACTGGACACTAGAGCAATGAGTCCGGCTTGCAAATTCGCGCGCACCATCAACCGCAGTCGGGCTTTGCTGACAATCGCGCACTAGCTCTAATCGCCTACACCAACTGAGGGTCTGTCACTCTGTCGAATCCGGACATTACCCAGCAGCCTCACGCGATCGAAAGCGAATGTGAGACCTCGAATGAAAGACGAATGCGACGGCCAGCGCCGCCAACTACTGATCAGCGGCGGCCTAGGAATTGGCTCATCGCTTTACATGGCGAGCGCGCTGGCATCAGCGGCAAGCGGTGGTGCAGCGCCCATTGATGAAGGCAGCGTAGCGGGCGAGAAGGTGACGTTTCCGCCGATCCACGCCGACAGCGAACGGCCCGACGCACCGCCCCCGAATCCCGATGGGCCCAGCCAACGAGTGGGCTTCGCGGTGATGGGCTTGGGCCGCCTGGCGCTGTGCAATATCCTACCGGCATTTGCCCAATCCAAACACGCTCGCCTGACCGGGCTGATCAGTGGCGATCCTGAAAAAATGCGTGTCATCGCCAGTCAATACGGCGTGCCGAAGGACTCCTGTTACAGCTATTCCGACCTCGCCAAGTTGCGCGATAACCGCAATATCCAAGTGGTCTACGTAGTGTTGCCGAATGCCTTGCATCGGGACGCGGTGGTGAAAGCCGCCCAAGCCGGCAAGCATGTGCTGTGCGAAAAGCCCATGGCCACGAACGCTGATGAAGCGCGCGCCATGATCGAAGCCTGTCAACGCGCCAACGTCAAGTTGATGATCGCCTATCGATGCCAATATGAGGTGAACAATCGGGAACTGGCGAAACGCGCCCGCGCGGGCGAGTTCGGGCAGATTCAAATGGTTGACGCCATCAACACGCAGAATCAAGGCGATGCTGCGCAGTGGCGACAGGTCAAGAAGCTTGCAGGCGGCGGTTCGCTGCCGGATGTCGGTCTCTACTGCCTGAACACCACCCGCGCTCTCCTCGGTGAGGAACCCATTGAAGTCAGCGCCTCGATTTATTCACCCGACAACGACCCTCGATTCAAGGAAGTCGAATCGAATGTGAGTTTCACCTTGCGTTTTCCTTCCGGGGTGATCGCCAATTGCGCCACCAGTTACAGCCTGCATGAACATCGCAACTTACGGGTGCTCGGCTCCAAAGGTACGGCGGAGATCGCCAACGCGTTCGGCTATGAGGGGCAGAAACTGCAGGTTACGCGCCGCGAGGGCCAAGCGGAGGCCAATAGCCAATTGACGCTCGGGTTAAAAAACCAATTCAGTTTGGAAATCGACCATATGGCCCTGTGCGTTCGCAGCAACGTGAAACCGCGCACCCCGGGTGAGGAGGGGCTGCAGGATCAGCTCATCATGGCGGCGATTTACGAGTCCGCGCGCACCGCTCGCCCCGTCAAACTCACCCCGGTTTCGGGTCTCGATGCATTTCGAGGTCCGCCGCTGGCGGATGATCCGGCATGAACGCCGCCCTAATCCTGCTGGTTGTGATCGCCGGCATCCTCAACACAGTGCAGTCGGGCAGCAATGCGACTCTGCACAAAACTTTGGACCGGCCGGTGTGGTGCGTTGTTGCCGTCTTTGCGGTTGCGTTGGCCACCTCCCTGATTGCGGCTCTGGCCAAGGGCGAGCCGTTTCCAAGCACCGCGTCTTTGGCGCGAGCGCCTTGGTGGGCGTGGATCGGCGGGGTATTCGGTGCGCTGTACATTTTGTCGATGATGCTGGCCGCCGATAAGCTCGGCGCGGCCGTATTCATGGGGATCACGGTGACCCTGGCCGTCGTGACTTCCTTGGTCATGGATCATTTCGGCCTCATGGGCTTCGATGTGCACAAGGCAGGCGTTGCTCGAATTCTGGGTGGGGCGTTGATGATCGGCGGACTCGCATTAATCGCCAAGTTTTGAGCGTATGGCCGTCGATTTCGGCACCACGGGCAACAGCACCGAACTCATTCCGTCGGCGCCGCGCTCCACGGTCATTTGCGCGCTGTGATAGTCCGCAGGCTTCGCGAAGAAAATGTTGGGCACGTAGGTCTGGGGATTGCGGTCGTACAACGGGAATAAACTCGACTGAATCTGCACCATGATCTGGTGTCCTGGTTTGAACACATAGTTAACGGTGGGTAAACGAAACTTGTATTCCTGCACTTCGCCCGCGGGGATGGGCGAGGGTGTCTCAAAGCTTTTGCGATAGCGTCCGCGAAAGATATCGAGACTGATAGGAAGCTGGTAGCCGCCCATGGTGGGACGCGCGGCGTTACTCGGCGGATAGACGTCAATGAGTTTTACGACAAAGTCCGCATCGGTGCCGGTGGTCTTGACGAACAGGTCGGCGATCGGCGCGCCTTCAACGATCACCCGTTGATTCAATACCGGCGTTCGGTAGCTGAGGACATCGGGCCGCGAGGTGACGAAGCGTTGGTCCTGGACCAGCCAAGTAGCCCAGCGCGAGTGATCCAGCAGACTGATGGGAGGCTCGAGAAAGGGCACGGGCTTGGCCGGGTCGGACACGTAGCTGTCGTGTTGTGCGGCGGCGGCGCCGGGCTTGTCGAAGCTCAGTCCCCAATCCTGTTGTAGATACAGCGGTGTCAACGCGTTGGCCGATGCGCCCGGCCAGTCGGAGAACTGATCCCAGTGATTTTCCGCGGCGTTGTAAATCAACACGGGCGCGATGGGTTCCGGCGGAGTCTGGTTCTTGAGGTACTGACCAAAAAAAGACACCAATACCTCTTTACGGAAATCGGCGGCGGTATCGCCGCGCCACTTTAAGGGCCCAAGATTCTCGGCGGTGCCGTTGACCTGACTGTGCGACCACGGCCCCATCACCAGTCGATTGTTGGCGGCCAACCCCTTGGCCTTCAGCGCCTCCCAGGTATGGACCGCGCCATACATGTCTTCCTGATCCCACAGTCCCTGCAACCAGATCGTCGGCACGCTGGCTGGCTTCGCGGCCACCAACGTTTCCAGCGACTGGCGCTGCCAAAACTCATCGTAGGCGGGATGTTGTGAGGTGCGCACCCAAAATGGCAATTGACTCAGGCCATGCGCCTCGGCGTAGGCGCCGGCGGAACCGGCCTCCAAGAAATTGGCGTAATCGTCATAGCCCCAGCGCGCGATGGGCTCACCCTTGCCCGTCTCTGTCATCTGGCTGGTGAAATAATCCATGTTGGTTTGTCGAAACGCGCCGTAATGAAACCAGTCATCGCCCATCCAGCCGTCGATCATCGGACTTTCGGCCACGGCGGCCTTGAGCGCGGGATGCGGCCCCAGCAAGGCCATGGTGACCGTCCAACCGTCGTAGGAGGAGCCGATCATCCCGACGCGACCATTGCTCTCCGGCACGTGTTTCACCAGCCACTCAATCGTGTCGTACGCGTCGGTGGTGTCATCGGTTTGACTGGGATTAAGGGGTCCCATGGGCGGGCGGGTCATCACGTACTTGCCCTTCGAGCCGTACTTGCCGCGAATGTCTTGCGACACCAGGATATAGCCTTCGTCGACGTACTCGCGCACCGGCATCCATACGGCATCGCGCAAGTGCGGGCTGTCGTTCTTGGAGTCTTCGCCCGCGTCATAGGGCGTGCGTTCGAGAATCATCGGCAAGCCGACCGCCCCCTTGGGCAGCACGATCACCGTATGCAGATTGACGCCGTCGCGCATCGGGATCATCACGTCGCGCTTCAAATAATCGTAATTGGCTTCCGGCTTCTTCCACTTAGCGGGAATGTCGCTGCCGGTCTGCACGCCGTCCGCGGAGGACTGCGGCGGCGGCGCCGCTACTACGGGATGAGTGAACATCAATGACAGAACGAAGCCGCCCAGCAGCGTCGGATAGAACTTGGGGTTCGTGCGTAGCATCGCGCGATTATATCCGCAGCGGAGTTGGGCGCGCTTAGGAGGTTACTTTTCGAATGGCATCGGCAAGGGATCGCGCCGCATCAGCGTAGTCTTCCCAGGGCTTGGATTTCTTCAGCAAGGCAGCGCCCGATCGAACGGTATAAAGCGCAGGGTTGAGTCCCGCCTTCACCGCCTTCCAATGAAGGGGCATTGAAATAGGAGCGCCCGCACGCACGCGCGAGGAGAGCACTGCAACGGCGGTCGCGGTGCGGTCGTTGCGCAAATAGTCGAGGAAGATTCGTCCCACCCGATCTTTCTTCGACATGGTATCCAGGAACTTCGTGGGCGAGTCTTGGGCCATTTGTGCGCAGATGATGTGCGCAAAATCTTTGGCCGCCGGCCAGGTAACCGCACCCTTGCCGCCGGTCAGCGGGGTCACCACATGCAATCCCTTGCCTCCCGTGGTCTTGCAGAACGATTCCAATCCGACTTTTTTGAGCCGGTCGCGAATTTCAATTGCGGCGGCGATGACCGCGGCGAATTTGACGTCGGGCGCGGGATCCAAATCGAACACCAACCGGCCTGCCACTTCGGGGTTGTCGGGTGCGCAGTTCCAGGGATGCATTTCGAGCGCGCCAATCTGCGCTACTGCGGCGAGTGCCTCGACTCGATCTATCTGCACGTAGGGCGCCTTGTCGCCTTTCACTTTGACCAAAGTGAACAGATTGGAAATGCCGGCCATGGCATGCCGTTGAAAGAATTGTTCGCCGGCAAGGCCGTCCGGCGCCCGGACCAGTGAGCAAGGCCGGCCTTTCAAATGCGGCAGCAACCAATCGCCCACCGCCTCGTAGTACTCCGCCAGATCCAATTTGGTGACAGGCAAACCGTCGCCGGCATCGGGCCACAACACCTTGTCGGGTTTGGACAGCGTCACGCCCATCACGACGGTCACACCCGGCTTGCCCGACGCCGACTTGCCCGGCGGCTTCGGGAGTTTCTTTTTGCTCGGGGTGGACGACTTGACCTTGGCCGCCAGCTTTTCATCAGGCACATCGTTGCCTGATTGCAAGGGGCTGGGCGTTTCTGCGACCACCTCACTCGCCGGCTTGTCGCTGCGCAAGCCCTTGAAGGACGCCTGGCGAATCATTCCGTCTGCGGTCCAGCCCGCGAATTCGATCTCCGCCACCAAGGTGGGCTTCAGCCAGCGGATGTTCTTTGCCATCGGTGGGGCATTGGCCCCGCCAAACGGGCTGTTGTCACGAGTCATTTTTTTGAGGGTCGGCAGCAGCTTCGCCGCCACCGTGGCGCTATAGCCGGTGCCAATACGTCCCACATACACCAGATGTCCATCGCGGTTAACGCCGGCCAAGAGTGAGCGCAGTCCACCCGCCTCGGTGGTCCAGCCCCCTAAGACGACTTCGTGACCCGCCCGGCATTTGGCTTTAGTCCAGCCAGCAGAGCGGCCGGAGAGGTGCGGAGCGTCGAGTTTTTTCGACACGATACCTTCCAAGTTCATCTTGCAGGCGGATTCAAGGACTGTGTTGGCGGTCGATTCGAAGTGCGCGACGTAACGTATCGAATCGCCCGCCCGCGATTTCTGCAACAGCGACTCGAGCCGTTCTTTGCGATCCGCCAGTGGCAACGGCCGTAGGTCTTCCTTGCCCACCACCAACAGATCAAAGGCGAAAAATACCAAATCTTCGGATTGGTTGTCCGACAAAGCCGCTTGCAGCGCCGCGAAACTTGGCATCTGCGCCCGATCCAACGCGCACACCTCGCCGTCGATGATGCAATCGGGCAGTCGTTCAGCCTTCTTCGCGATCGCGGCGAATTGTTTGGTCCAGTCCAGACCGCTGCGCGTCCGAATGCGGGCTTTGCCGCTCTGAACCCGCAACTGTGCGCGGTAACCGTCGAATTTCACCTCGTGCGCCCACCCCGGGGTGGCGGGCGGTCGGTCCACCAGCTTGCAGAGCTGGGGCTCGATGAAGGTGGGCATGGTCTTGAGAGTTGGCGCCTTGGCGCGTGGCGTCTTCGACTGCAGCACGCTTTGTGTTTTGTCTTCGCGGTTGCTCTGCCACACGGCGTCGGATTTCACGCTGTCATTGGCGAGCATGAAAGGGGCAGGCGCTTTGCCTTTGCCATCGGCGATCTGCTTCATGGCGCGCCCCGACGCCACCGAGCGATCCGAATCGAGCAGCGCCTGCGCCTCGCCAGGCTTGGCGAACTCATCACGGTGTTTGATCAGCAGCCAATTAGTCCGCTTGCCGCCGGAGCGGTCGTTTTTGATGCGCACCAGGACCCAGCTGCCATGAAGCCTTGTTCCGTGCAGGGTAAATTTAAGGTCGCCACCTTTGAGGGCGTCTTCCGGCGTCTTGCCGCCCTCAGGCGCCCAGTAGCCGCGATCCCACAGTTGCACCGTGCCGCCGCCGTACTGGCCCTTCGGGATGGTGCCTTCAAAATCACCGTAATCGAGTGGATGATCTTCCACCTCCACAGCCAGGCGCTTGTCGGCAGGGTCAACGGAGGGGCCGCGGGTGACGGCCCAGGATTTGAATACCCCGTCGAGTTCCAATCGTAGGTCATAGTGCAAACGAGTGGCGGCGTGCTTTTGAATGACATACCGAAGTTGACTCGATGGGGCGACAGCCATGCGGCCGCTGGGTTCAGCGGTCTGGGTAAAGTCACGCTTCTGCTGATAGCGCGCGAGCGATGCCTGGGTTTTTTTTTGGGTTACGCTCGCTTTTGCCATAACTATTTCTTGCGGGCAGTCTTCTTCTTTGGGATTTTGGCGCCGGCCTTGCGTGCTTCGGACAGACCGATAGCAATGGCCTGCTTACGGCTCGTCACTGTTTTTCCCGATTTCCCGCTCTTGAGTTTGCCTTCTTTCATCTCGTGCATCGCACGTTCGACCTTGCGCGCGCCGGCCTTTTTCTTCGCTGCCATAATACTCCCCCGTGATAGCTTGAACACGAGCGCACTGAACTGATGCGCACCACATTGGCTATTCTGTTCATAGCGTGGAGAGCAGCGGCTAGGCCGAGCGCGCGTTATGGCGTCAGATCAGGCTGACCTTCGTCGCTGTCGAAATCCGACGGATTTTCGTGGGCACGCTGCAGGCGATGATAGGCCAGCAAATGCCGATACGCGCTCTGCGCTTCACCTCGGCGTTCTTGCAGCATCGCAAGATTGAAATGCGCATCCGCCAGCCCCGGATCATGGACCAGCGCGTCCTGGTAATACTTGACGGCCTCGCTTTCGCGGGCCAGATCTTCCATCAGCACGGCGATATTGAACAGCAATGTGGCGTCGGCGAGATCGGTCTCGCGGTATACCTTTTCCGCATCACCGTGCAACCCTTCCAGATGCAGCAAGCGACCTAAGTTGATTCGCGCTTCCAGGTGCGAGCAGTCGCCCGCAAGGCAGGCCTCGTAGGCAGACCGGGCCGCATGCCGGTCTTCATCCTCCAAATCCATGGCGCGCAAATAATGTTCGTGGGCGGAGTCGGCGTCATTCATCGGAGTGGCCATGGAGATTTGGATGCGGGCAAATAATGAGCTTTTCAAGCGCCGGGTGGCGGTTCACCGCGCCGCCGCTTTGCGTGATTTAGAGGCCACCGCTTTCTTCGGCGCCTTGCGTTCTTTGCTGCCGCTGGCCGGGGATTTCGCATCTAAACTGGCCTTCAAAGCTGCCATCAGGTCGATGACATTGTCCCCGGGTTTCGCCACCGGTGCCTCGGACAGCGACACCTCTTTGCCGGCAACCTTGCGTTGAATGGCGGCTTCCACCCGCCCCTTGAATTCATCCTGGTACTCATTGGGGTCGAACTGTTTGGCCGACAGATGTTCGATCAATTGATCGGCGAGCTTTAGCTCGGCTTCGGAGACGGCCGTGGATTCGATGCCTACTTCCTTGATTGCGCGAACCTCAGCCTTGAAATGCAGCTGATGCATGGCGAGGCCGTCCTCGATGGGTCTGATGACCACGATGTGTTCCTTGCCGCGCGAAATCCAGCGTCCAATGGCGCATTGCTTGGAACGTCGCAACGCGGTTGAGAGCAAGGAGTAGGGCTTCGCGCCACCCTTGTCGGGCGACAAATAGTAGGTGCCGTCAAAGTAAACCGGGTCGACCGATTCCAAGGGCACGAATTGGCTGATATCAATGGAGTGGGTGGTGGTCTCTTCGAGCGCCTTGAGCTCGTCCGCAGAAAATATGACGTACTGATCTTTGGAGAACTCGTAACCCTTGGCCATTTCGGAACGCTCAACGGATTTACCGTCGTTGACGGCGACGTATTGCTGTTTGACTCGAGAACCGTCTTTGGCCCGAACCAGATTGAAGGAAATGCGCTCGGAGGACACCGTGGCCGAATACAGTTTGACCGGGATGGCGACGAGGCCAAAGGAGATCGTGAGAGAGGCGATGGAGCGGGGTTGCGTAGCCATGGCGCACGGTGCCGCCCGCCCTGCTGTGCGTCAAGGTGCGCCCTTACATCAGATTTACCGCGTAAGTGCGTTACGCGACGTTGGTTCAGGCATTTTGTAAGTTTGCGCCGACCCTGCTTCGCGTCACCCAACCGGCGCGGCGCGATAGTATTGCAGCCATGAAACCTGAAATTTTGGAGCGGGAATCGGTTTACCGCGGCTATCTCAAGATCGAGCGGCTGCGCATCAAGCTTGCCGACGGCAGTGTTGCCGCTCGCGAGATCGAAAGCCATGGTGAAGCCGCGGCCGTGCTTCCCTTCGACGCGGCGCGCCGATGCGCGCTGGTCGCGCGACTGTTCCGTGCGCCGGTGTTCAGCGTGACGGCCGAAGAACTTCTCGAGGAAGCCTGCGCGGGCATGATTGACCACGAGACGGACGAGCAGTCCGCAAGGAGGGAGGCAGAGGAAGAGCTCGGGGTTCGATTGCATGCACTCGAGCGGATTGCGCGAATCTGGTCGAGTCCGGGCGTGTCGACGGAACGCCAATCGCTGTTTCTCGCCGCATACGTGCAGGCCGACAGGATCGGCACCGGCGGCGGGGTCGCCGCCGAGCACGAAAACATCGTGGTCGTTGAGAGGCCGCTATCCGAACTGGCCAGCGATGGCGATTCCGGTAAAATTACCGACGGAAAGTTGCTGACACTGATGCTGGCGCTTCGCGTGCGCAGGCCGGAATTGTTCTAGCGAGAATTGTTCGAGCCAGGAGTTTTCGCGCCCGGATTTTCACGCTCGCGTAACCGCTGCAGTTCCTCGCGACGACGCGCCTCCGCCAAGGCCTTGCGCGCCACTTCATCGATGGTCTCATCCACACTGATGGGCTGACCCTCGCGAGTGTTCTCGCGCGAGCCGCTCACTTTCGATCGGCCATTTGAGCACCGAGCTTTTCACCTTCGGTTTTGTGCTTCTTTTGCACATCGCCTTCAATGCCATCGCCAGCGGCTTGAGTGGCCGCGAATTTCTCGTACTTCGACCCGCTCGACAGTGCGTCCTTGGAGCTGTGTTCTTTACCGCTGCTGTCCTTGGGATTCTTTGGATGGTTCATGACTAATCTCCGCGTTTGAAGCAGTCTCAACGCTGCCAGGTCGGAGTGCTTTCGAGCAGCTCTAAACATCCTGCCAACCTGTAGGAATATGCAGGGATCTTGGCCAAGAAAGAGTCACAGTTAGGCGAGCCGGGGTGATTATGTCCTACACGCTAGGAGGTCGGCTCCCTCTCCACTACCTAGCGGGATTTTTGTCATTTATCAATGATTAAGGGAAAAAGTGGCTCTCATTCACTGCGGAACTGCTTCACAGTCTTGTAGGAAAAAAGGAAGCCGGATGTCAGCTAATGGAGACAGGTTTGAATATGCAAAGAATCGACTGATTATGCCCTCCAGGAAATTGTCACAACGCCGCTGAATGACACACAGCGGTGCCGCCTCCGGCGACGATTTCCAGTCACTTGTCTTGGTCGCCCCCGTTGGGAATGGCGTTGTCCTACTAAATGCCGAATGGCTCGTTGAGAGGAATTTCATGAAGTATGTTTTCGCGTCGCTAGCATTGTTCGCGAGTGTGGCTGCCCAAGCGGCAACCTGCACAAATCTTCCCGTCGGAGCCGAGGCTTTGGGGTACACCACGCAGCTGTTCTACGACGAACCGGATCTTGCCGAGGTGAGTGCCACCGATACCGACAAAACGTCCAAATGGTATCCGGGCTCATTCTCCTCCCCCGTGGCCAACAACCTGGCGCAACGCAAAGAGTTGAGCACGTCCGGCACCGAATTGGCGATTGGCTTGGGAGGGGGCGTCAGCTCCCAGACTCAGGCCTCGACCGCGGGTGCGATGCCCTATCTGGACGGCACAAAGGGCTTCTACGTTGAATTTGCCATGCATTTGTCCAGCAACAACACCGATCACTTCAGCGGACTGTTTCTGATGACGGCGGAGCACAATCTTGCGAAGGCGGATCACCTGTCGACCGATCCTGCGGGCTATGAGCGCTGGACTGAAATCGACGTGTCCGAGGATGGCTACGGCAAAGGCTCACTCGAGAGCGTGATCAATTGGAGCGGCATCTATCCGCACTATTCAGCGTCGACGGCCAACAGCTACGGTTGGGACAAAGCGATCGATTGGACCACGGAGCACCGTTTCGGAGTCAGCTATGACCCCAACACCAATACCCTGCAGTGGTATCTGGACGACGAGCCGACCTGGAAGTCGACTGCCGGCACCCACATCAAGAACTGGCACTATTACCTGGTCATGGAAGCGAGCAGCCACGGCTCTCACATCCCCTATGACATGTACATTCACTACGTTCGGGCGTACACGAAGTAGTCGAGCGGGGATTCTGTAGATGGTCGACCGCCAGCATCATGCTGGCGGTCGTCGATTCAGACCGGGTGCTTTCGCCGCATCCACCGAATGGAAGCGTTGTCATCGAATTGCGACGTGTTTGAATTGGCAAAGAACGCGTCGATCATGTCGCATGAAATATTTCTTCGTGTTGACATTATTGTTAAGTGGGGCGGCACAGGCGGTCACTTGTAGCAACATCCCGGACGCGGCCGTCTCGCTCGGTTTCAACACACTCGTGTTTTACAATGAGCCGAATTTGGATGAAGTGAGCACCACCGACGAGGACTCAACTTCAAAATGGTACCCCGGAATATTTTCCTCCACCGTCAGCCAGAATCTGGTCTCGCGCTCGTTGCTGAGCCAGTCCGGCTCGCAATTATCGATTGGACTTCAGGGTGGGGTCAGTTCTGAAACGCAAACCTCCGGCTTGGGCGCGCTGCCATTCTTGAGCGGCGCCAAGGGCTTCTACGTCGAAATTGCGATGCACTTGTCGAGCAACGACCCCGACCACTTCTCCGGATTATTTCTGCAGACGGTTGAGCACAACCTGGCCAAACAAGACCATTTCCCTGCAGATCCTCCCGGGTTCGAGCGCTGGTCGGAGATCGACGTGTCCGAGGCGGGCTATGGGCCGGGCAATCTCGAGACGTTCATGAATTGGGCCGGGATCTATCCTCACTATCAAAGGAGGATTTGGAATAGCTACGGTCACGACGCCAAGTTGGACTGGACCGTCGAACATCGATTTGCAGTGAGTTACGAACCCAGCACCAATACCTTGCGGTGGTATCTGGACGATGTGCCCACATTCAGTTTGCAGCCGACGCAGTCCGTCATCCAGAACTTCCACTACTTCATTGTCATGGAAGCGAGCAGCCACGGCGCACACGTGCCCTACGAGATGTTCGTGCACTACGTCCGCGCGTACGAGAAGTAGCGCAAGAACACCGCCGTCAACAACGCCAGATAGGGCAGGCCGAACACCAGCGTCATCCGGAAGGCGTCAGTGAAGGCCGTGGTGATCAACAGCGCAGCCATCAGCGCGGCACCCGCCAAGGTCGTCGCGGGAAAGCCCCAGAGTCGAAATCGCGTGGGTGGCTTGCCTTCGCGCACGCGGGCGCGCCGAAAAAAATAATGAGTCACGAAAATCATCATCCAGGTGAACATCGCGCCGAATACCGAGATGCTCACCATCATCAAGAAGGCACGTCCGGGCGAGATCACGCTCAGCAGCGTCGCCACGGCGATGCCTGAGGTGGATACCCACAGGGCATTGAGGGGAATCCCCTTCAAGGTGAGTTCGCCCAAGCGTTTGGGAGCTTGGCCGGCACGTGAGAGGCTGAACATCATGCGAGTCGCTATGTAGAGTTGGCTGTTCATCGCCGACAAGGCCGCGATCAAAATCACGAAGTTCATCACGCCGCCTGCCGCCGGCACTCTCCAAGCTTCCATCACCATGACAAAGGGGCTTTTAGCGGACCCGGCCTGGGTCCACGGCAGCACGGCCAGCATCAGGCCTAAGGTCAGAAGATAGAACAGCACCAGCCGCACTACGGTTGAGAAAAAGGCACGCGTGATCGCCACTTCCGGCTGCGCCGCTTCGCCGGCCGCGACGGCAATCATTTCGATGCTCAAATAGCTGAATATCGCCATGATCACGGCGACCCACATGCCACCGATGCCATGCGGCAAAAACCCACCATAGGCGGTGTAGTTGCTGAAGCCGATGGTGCCAGCGCCCGGGCGTGCCGCCGTGCCGCCGGCGCGCAGCAGCAGATATCCGGCCAGCGCAATGAACGCAACGATGGCGGCGATTTTGATCAGTGAGAACCAGTACTCCACTGTGCCAAAGGTGCTGACACTGACGGCATTGACTGCGATCAAAATGCCGGAAAAGCCGAGGATCCACAGCCACCCGGGCACTAGGGGAAACCAAAATTTCATGTACAGCGCAACCGCCGTCACTTCGGTACCCACTGCCAGCACGATGCAGGTCCAGTAGGCATAGCGCACCAAGAAGCCGGCGAGCGGACTTATATAGTATTCCGCATAGGCGCCGAACGATCCGGTGGTGGGATGCGTCACCGTCATTTCCGCCAGGCATCCCATCAACAGCAACGCGATGCAGGCGCCGATGGCGTAGCTCAATAGCACGCTGGGTCCGGCGAAACTGATGGCGAAACCGCTGCCCAAGAACAGCCCGGTCCCGATGGCTCCGCCGATGGCGATCATGGACAGCTTGCGTGCCGTCAGCGTTCGGCGCAGCCCGCTTTCCCGTTCGACGATCGCGGAAAAATCAACCAAGGCAGGGCGCTGCAGTCATCGCACAAGTCTAGCCTGATCCTTTAGACTGCGCCGATGCTCAATCACCGGGAGAATCCAGGGTTCGGTGTCTTGTGTGATGCCGTCGCGTATCGACGCTTGGTCGTGGTCACGGGCAGCGGTGTATCTGTTGGATTGGCACAAACGGGTTCAGGGTCCACCTCTCTCCCCACTTGGCATTTGGTGCTGACGCAATTGCGCGCGAGGTTTGCCGCCCGCCTCAAACCCATCGAAGCGGAAGTCGAGTTGTTGCTCAACGCGCAGCCTAGGGCCTCCGATTATCTGATCGAAGCGGCCACCATGATCCGTGAGACGGTCGGTGATGCGGATTATCGCGATGCCATCGTGGATCTGACGACGGCACCGGATGACGCTCGCTCGCCGTTGCATGACTTGATCGAGGACCTTGAGCCCTTGGGCATCATGACGTTCAACTACGATCTGGGTCATGAAAATGCCTATCGGGCGCGGCGGCAGGAGAAGCACCGGATGCATCGGGCGGTGTATTCGGATGAGCGCAAGTTGCGCGCGGTGCTGGCCGAGGATTTTCGGTCGCGATTTTTGCTCAAAGCCCATGGCTGCATTTCGCGGCCGAAGACCATCGTGCTGGACCGGGCGTCCTATCGCGAAGTGATGGCGCGTCAACCCGGCTATCGAGCTTTTGCTCACCACGTGCTGGCACGCTTCAGCGCGCTGATCGTCGGCTTTGGCTTGAACGATCCGGATTTTGAGGACCTGTTGCAGAGCTTCGAGGCGAATTTTGGCGGCGGAGTCGGCGAACACGTCTATATTTGGAAGCGCGGACAACGCGAGGACGAAGAAGCGCGGGCGTTGGTCTTGCGTAGGCGCTACGGGCTGGCCTGCATTTTCGTCGATAGCTTTGATGAAGTACGCACGGTGATCAGCGATGCGCGCACGCATATGGGCAAGGGCTTGAGCCGCACGCTGGCCGCCACGCTGAAACGCAGCGAGGATGTGGAGGAATTTCGCCAGATCCGGCGCAAGGCGCATATTGAACTGGGGCGCCTGAGCATTGCCGGTGCACGGGTCTCCGGTGCCGCCTTGATGCAGATCGTGAGCGATGAGAGCCGCGCCATGTTGGAACGGGCGGAGGCGGCGTATTCCCTCGGCAAGATCAAGCCATCGCCGCCCGGCGTCGCTGAATTCTTGTTGGGCAATATCGACGCCCACACGCCCTCTGCCATCGTGAACTCGACGCTTGCGGCATTGTTGCAACTCGACCCTCCGGTCGACGAGCAGCTGTCGATCTGGACGCAAAAGGCTGCGGCACTGGAATCGGTCTGTCGGGAAGTGGATCGCTGCGCGCAACAAGAGGCGAGTTCGCGCGAAGCGCCGCGCGCGCAAAAGTACCTGGACGCGCTGTTGGCGAGGTGGCGGGCCACGAGCTCCTAAGGTAGGCTTGGCCCCCATGAGTGCGAACGCGGGAGAAGCGGGTGAGCTACAGGCGTTTCTGAATGCGCATCCGCGGCGTCTGTATCGACAGGGCGCGGGCTATATCCCGATCAAAGCCATCCGTGCTGGTCAGCATGCCACCCGAGGCGAAGCGGACCCGAAGCAGCTCGAGGAGCTCGTGGCCTCCATCCAGGTAACGGGAGTGATTCAGGCGCTCATCGTGCGTCCGATGCCCGGGTTTCCTCACCAGTTCGAAGTGGTTGCAGGCGAACGACGCTTCAAAGCGGCGCAGCTGGCGGGCTTGACCGATGTTCCGGCCATCATCCGCGAGTTCAACGATCAGGAAGCGATCGCCATCTCGCTGATCGAGAACATTCAGCGTGAAGAGCTCAACCCCGCCGATGAGGCGCGCGCACTGAAGCGGCTGATCGAGGAATTCTCACTGACTCATGAGCAGGTGGCGCATGCGATTGGTCGCTCGCGCGCCATGGTCACGAATCTGCTGCGCTTGCTGGACCTGCCCGGCGAAGTCACCACGATGATCGACAGTCGCGTCATCAGCATGGGCCATGCGCGCGCGTTGCTCGGCTTGGAGGACGACGGTGAGAGAGTCCGTGTCGCACAATTGATTGCCACGCGTCAGTGGAGTGTGCGCGAGACAGAGTCTCAGGTTCGCAAGGCCTTGCAGGCACGACCGGAGCGTGCACCCGCGGCTGCCCCGGTGCTGAGTGTAATCAGCCAAGTGATGGCGGCCCCCGGCATGCGGGTCGAGCTGCAGCAGCGTGCCGATGGCACGGGGAAAATCGTGATCGAATTTGCCGACGCCCAGGCCCGCGATGTGGCGCTGGAACGCTTGGGTGTCAGGCGTTAGACAGCGCGCTGTAGCGCATCCGCGTACCCAGCCGAACCGATAGTTCTATCTCGGCGGGCGCGAGGCCAGCGGGAAAGTAAGCGCCCGACACATGCGCCGCATGCAAGCTGGCGCCATGCAATTGGCAGTTGCGCAAATCCAAACCGCGAAGATCGGCCTGCCGGAAATACCCATCTGAGAAATCGATGTTTGACACATCGACGCCGCGCAGATCGATGCCGCGAAAATCACAGCCACGCAGGTCACAGGCTTGACCGGCGCTGCGCCGCCGGTTGAATTCCTCGGTGTTGCCTTCGCGTAGCAACAGATACAGAGGATCGGCCGATTTGCGGGGCTTTCCGTGGCTCATGGCCCTTAAGAACGGCACAAATGAGTTTTTCTTGAGGTATTGACTTGTGGTAAGTGGTGGCTTACCGTTAGTAATGACTTACGAGATTGCCCTGGCTGCGTTGGCGGATCCAACCCGCAGAGCGGTGTTTGAACGCCTCCATCAAGCGCCGGCATCGGTGGGCGAGATTGCGGCGGGATTACCGGTCAGCCGCCCGGCCGTTTCGCAGCATCTTAAAAACCTGATCGAGGCAGGGCTGATTGATGTTCGATCGGAGGGCGCCCGCCGGATCTATAGCATCGATGCTCAAGGACTCGGTGAGCTGCGCCGCTGGTTGGACCAATTTTGGGGTGGGGCGCTTGAAGCCTTCAAAAGGGAAGTCGAAAAGCCGGTGCCGGCTCGAAGGAGAAAAAAGTCATGAGCGCATCCACTCGCATCGCCCCGGTACGGAAGAGGGTGATCGTGAACGCCTCCGCGCTACGCGCATTTACGGTGTTCACCGACGGAATTGATCGTTGGTGGCCAAAAAGTCATGGAATTGGCAGTGCGCCGATGCGCGCCACCGTCATCGAACCGTTTGTCGGCGGACGGTGGTATGCCGAATGCGAAGACGGCACGGAGGTCGTCATCGGTCACGTGCGGGTGTGGAGCCCTGGGCAGCGGTTTGTGGTGAGCTGGGAGATCAGCGCCGCGTGGAAACCCGAATCCGATGCGGCCTTTGCCTCCGAGGTGGACCTCAAGTTCATTGCCAACGCCGATGGCACCACAACCGTTGAACTTGAGCATCGGGATTTCGAACGCATGGGAGCGGAAGGTGGAGAGAAAATGCGCAAAGACGTGGATGGCGGCTGGCCATCGCTGCTCTCGTTGTTTCAAAATCATGCCGAGGCCACTGACGGCGAGGTGGACTGATGCGCGGCACAGTGTTGTTACGCAGCGCCGCCGTGATCGCATTGCTGCTCGCAATAGGTCACACGGCCGGTTACCCCTGGATGCCGGCCAACGACCCGGCCTCGCTCGCCATCGTCGCAGGCATGCGCGGCGGTCATTTCGATGTCATGGGTTTGACTCGCAGTTACTTTGACTTCTATGTCGGGGCTGCTCAGCGTGTATCTATTCGCGCATGCCATCCTGTATTGGCTGCTGGCGGCGGTCGATGAACCCGCGCTGAAGTCAATGCGTGCGGTGGTTGGAGTGTTTGTTATCGAAGCCGTTGGCCTGGTTGGGGTGTCAGGGAAGTACCTCTTCTGGGTGCCATTGATCATGAACGCGGTCATCGCGCTGTTGCTCGGAATCGCATTCGTACGATTGCGCGCGATGACTGCCGTTCTTTGATCAATGAGTGAAGTAGGCCGGGTGGTCGAGATCCGCGATCAGGCCCGGCTGCTCGGGCTTCCATTGCAGCTGCGCCTGAGTGCGAGCGCTCGAGGTCGGCGCATCGATGCCGGCGAACATGGCAAACCAGCCAAAATGTTCCGCCGCCTCCGCCGGTGTTTTCGAGACCACCGGTAGGCCAAGACGACGTCCGATTACTTCTGCAATCTGCTTGAATGGAACGCCTTCCTCAGCCACAGCGTGCAGGTGGCCACTTTTGACGTTGTGCTCGAGGGCCAGTCGATAGACGCGGGCCGCATCCAGGCGATGGACCGCCGGCCAGCGATTGCTGCCCTCGCCAATGTACGCAGAGACGCCTTTTTCGCGCGCAATGCCGATCAATATCGGCACGAAGCCGTGATCACCATGACCATGCACCGTGGGCGCGAGCCGCACATCAGCCACATTTAAGCCGCGCGCCGCGAGTATGTCGGCGGCCTGTTCCGACTTGCGCGGAATGGGCGAGGTTTTCGGCGGCGAATCCGCTTCTGTCGCCAGGCGTCCCGGCGATAACAGGGCGACACCTGAGGTCACCAGCAGAGGTCGATCCGAGCCTTCGAGCACGGCACCCAACGTTTGGATGGCGCGTTCGTCCTCCGCGCAATTTTCCGCGAACTTCGAGAAGTCGTGGTTGAAGGCGGTGTGAATCACCGCGTCCGCCTTCGCGGCGCCGCTCTTCAAGCTCTCCAGATCGGACAGATTGCCGCGGTGGACTTGGGCGCCGGCAGCCTTGAGAGATTCCGCGCCGTGATCGGAGCGAGTCAGCCCCAGTACTTGATGCCCGTGGGCAATTAAATCGTCGACGATGGCTGAACCAACCCAGCCATTCGCCCCGGTAAGAAAGATTCGCATGAAAGATCTCCTTGTTTGCTGGAGACCAGTCTCGGTGGCCGTGATATTCTAGTAAAGTAGTGAGCTTATCATGGTATAATTGGTATCAGGATGAATGTAAATGTCAATTCAGAGTCGTTGCTAGGGGCTTATCTCAAGGATCGCCGCGCCAAGCTCGATCCCGCGGCATTCGGCTTCGCGGCCAGCACGAGCTACGCGATGCTGGCCGTCTTCGCAACGACGGCGTACGCCGGGATTGCGCCGCGAAGAAGTCGCGCAGCGCGCCAACATCAGTCCCACCTGGTACACCTGGCTGGAGCAGGGTCGGGGTGGCGCGCCGTCCGCCGATGTGCTCGATCGGATTGCCAAAGCGCTGTTGCTCACCGATCTTGAGCGCGAACATTTGTTCCTACTCGGCCTCGGGCGGCAGCCCGAAGTCCGCTATCGAAAAGACGAAGGCGTCACGCCGCGTCTGCAACGCGTGCTCGATGCGTTGGATCCCTGTCCGGCGCTGATTCGGACCGCGATCTGGACTGTGGTGGCCTGGAACAAAGGCGCGATCGCTTTGCTGACCGACTACGGAGCGATGCCGCCGGAGAAGCGCAACATTCTGCGCTACTTTTTTCTGGACCCGAGAGCCCGCGATTCTCAATATGACTGGAACAGTGCGGCACGTTTCATCGTCGGTGCGTTTCGGGTCGATGCGGCGCGTGCCGGAGCCGTCGAGGAAGTCGAACCCCTGGTGGAAGAGCTCTCGCGTTTGAGCCCTGAGTTCAAGGCCATGTGGTCGGACAACGATGTGCGCAGTCACGGAGAGACGGTCAAACACTTGCGCCACGCGACACTCGGCCCGCTGGCGATCGAATACTCTGCGTTCTCCGTCGATGGCCGATCTGATCTGAGCATGGTGGTCTACAACCCCGCCACGCCCGAAGACACCCAAAAAATCGCGTCGCTGATCTAGTGCGGCGGCCGATAGCGGATCAAAACATCGCCCAGCATCTCCTTGAGGGGCGAAAGCCAAAGCTCAAAATGGCGCCACTGCTCGAGCGCGTCGCGATCAATGGGTCTGCGCACTTGCTCGGAACTGGCCGTGCTCACGCTGCGTTGAGTCCTGTGAAATTCCAGGCAGGCCTCTTCAAAGCCCACGCCGCAGAAACTCAACAAGCGGCGAACGCTGTATTCAATATCCGCGACGAGGTCCTCGTAGAAAATCCGCAGCACGTGGCCGGGCAGCACCCGGTCCCAGTGACGCATCAGCTCAAGATAGGTCCTGTAGCAACGCGCCATGAACTTGTAGTCATAACTGAACTCCTGGCCACTCGCGTACAGCTGCTTTAGGTTTCCGACACAGCAGGCCATGGGCTCACGCCGTACATCGATGATCTTCGCATTCGGCAGCATCAGATGAATCAGTCCGAGGTGGCGAAAATTGTTGGGCATTTTGTCGATGAAATACGCTCGATCCGTATGGCGAAATTCCCGGCTTTCTTCCAGGTAACGTTCACCCAATTCACGGAATCGTTGCAAATCCCACTCCAAGAGACTCTCCGGATAGCCTTGGAGCTCCTCGACGATGCGCGGCAGCAGGGGTAATTCCTGCGTGCCCTCAATCTGCGAATGCGACGCCAAAATTTGTTCAACGAGCGTCGAGCCGGATCGCGGCAGCCCGACGATAAAAATGGCGCTCGCATCCTGGCACCCCACGCCACTGCGGGCTGCGAACAATGCCGGTGTGAATATCTGCCGCTGCAGTTGGGCAGTGTTCTCGAGATGCTCTGCACGGTACGGAGTCTGGGCGCTTTTCAAGGCGTTACCCCTTAAGTAATGAGTCCAAGACTGCGAATACTCGGCGCGGTTCTCCAAGGCTTT
>CAZZWE010000014.1:0-49444 GCA_964657675.1 uncultured Steroidobacteraceae bacterium | reverse complement strand
GCGGCGAGTCCGCCCGAGGCTACATCGATCGGGAACAGAATCTCACCTGGTCGGCCAACTTGATGGAGGACAATCAATTGATCGCCGGTCGCTGGTGGACGGCGGCGGATGCCGGCAAGCCCTTGGTGTCGGTGTCGTCCGAATATGCCGAGGCGTTGAAGCTCAAGATCGGCGACAAGCTGAGTTTCGATGTGGCCGGTGAGCCGCTGACGGTCGAAGTGGCGAGCATTCGCAAAATTCGGTGGGACAGTTTCCGGCCGAATTTCTTCCTGGTGTTTCCGCCCGGGTTGCTGGACGGCGCAGCGGGCACCTACATGACCGCCATTTATCTCACGCCGGCGCAGCGTCCCGCACTCGGCGACTTGGTGCGTCAGTTTCCCACCGTGTCGGTGTTCGATGTCGATGCCATCCTGAAGCAGATCCGCGAAATCATGGATCGCGCGTCATTGGCGGTGCAATACGTGTTTTTGTTTACCTTGGTCGCGGGGATCATCGTGTTGTTGGCCGCCGTACAATCGACCCGCGATGAACGGCGCTATGAAAGCGCCATGCTGCGGACGTTGGGCGCCAGCCGTATGACGGTGCTACAAGGCGTTGCTGCCGAGTTTTCCGCGCTGGGATTTTTGTCAGGAACGTTGGCGGCCGTGGGCGCCACGGTTATCGGCATGGTGTTGGCGCGCCGGCTGTTTTCCTTGGAATACACCCTGGACCCGTGGGTATGGGTGGCCGGCTTGGTCTGCGGTACGGTGCTGGTGGGTTTGAGCGGCACCCTGGCAACGCGCAGCGTGATCAACACCCCGCCCATCGTCACGCTGCGCGATGAGTGAGGGGGGCGCGTAGCCGGGGGCGCCTAGCAGCCCTGGGCCTGGCTCACGCGTCTATTTTACTTCGAGCAGCAGCCAACCGATCGGCAGCGGCGTACCTTTGAACGGCAGCGCTTCGATGCGCACGGTATATACGCCCACCGACAGACCGGTGGAGTTCAGCGTCATCAGCAATTCGCCGTTCGAATCTTTCAGCAAATAGTTCAGGATCATGGCGCGTCCCTGATCCTTCTTGTCGACGATGATGCGGAACTGATTGAGCTTCTGCGTGTAGGCAAGATCGAGGTGAACTTCCATCAATTGCGGCGCGTTATGATTCACCACGATCCGCGCGTGATCGATGCCGGGGGAGTGGTCTGGGGACACGCGCACCGTGGTTTCCACCGCCGGCTGGACCAACGTGCCTTGGTTCATGACGGTCTTGGTGTCTTCGAGCTGGATTTTGAGCAGTTGGTACTTTCCGAACAAGAGCCAGAACGCGAAGAAAGAAACCACGGTGATCGCGCCTAGGCCGATCAGGACGTTGACTGATTTCCACCAGGGCGGCTTCTTCTCAGCGAGATCCGGCGCAGCGCCGGCCGCCTCCAAGAGCTTCAAGCTGCTCTGCGCGCGCTCCGACATCTTCAGCTCATCGAGATATTCAGGATTGGCGCGACACCAGTTCTCCAGATCGCGCGCTCCCTTCAAGGGCAGTTTGTTCTCGAGATAGCGCTCCACGAGCTTGTGCTCTTCGATGAATTTGCGATCGAAGCGTGGTGCGGGCGTCGGCGGCGTGGCCGGTGAAATGGTGCGGGCGTTCATGGACAGGCATTCCTAGTGACCTCCATTTTGCCGGGTTGCTGCCGCGCAATATGTGAAATGATCGGCATATGAGCCCGCGTCATGATGGCTCTGAGACGGGCATCACGATCCTGGACTCGCTAATGGGCCATCACCCCGTCGATGACGTCGCATACGGCGCTGATGGCAGCGCCCCGCGTGGTGGTTTTGCGCCATACCGCGCCTACCGTGCGAGACGGTGCGGGCTTCGCGAATTGCTTGATGGTCAGTCCCCGCTGCGAGCCGAAGGGCGATTCCACCGCCATCTCCGGCAGCAACGTGATGCCCAAGCCCGCGACGACCATTTGTCGCAAGGTCTCCAAGCTGGTGGCACGGAAGTCTTCGGCTTCCTTTACGTCGACGCGGCTGCAGACCTCGAGCGCCTGGTCGCGCAGGCAATGGCCATCTTCAAGCAACAGCAGGGTGTGGCCTTTCAGATCCTGAACCTTGATGGTGGCTTTGCTGGCCAGGGGGTGGTTGTTCGGCAGCGCGACCGTGAAGTTCTCTTCGTACAAATCGCGTGTCTCGACCCCATCGGCCAGCGCCGGCATCGCCATGATGCCAAGATCGATCTCCCCGTCGCGCAGTCGCTTGAGCAGCGATTCGGTCTGGTACTCATACAACATCAAACCCAAATGCGGCAGCCCCTTGCGGATTTTCTGCATGACGCGCGGCAGCAAGTAGGGGCCAATGGTGGGAATTAACGCCACTTTGAGCTTGCCCGCAAAGGGGTCGGTGTTGCTGCGGGCCAGCGCGACAATCTCGTCACCTTCGTCCAACATGCGTCTCGCACGCACCACGATTTGTTTGCCGACTTCGGTCAGCTGAACATTCTTGGGCTGGCGCTCGACCAGCTTCACGCCGAGGTATTCCTCCAGCTTCTTGAGCTGGGCAGACAGGGTGGGTTGGCTGACAAAGGATCGCTCCGCCGCTTTGCCGAAGTGACCCGTGTCCGCGAGGGCCACCAAGTACTTTAAATCCTTGAGATTCATAGATTTACTACCATAGATAGAGACTATCGATAATATCATTATAATCAATGCCGACGATGACGTGCGCTGATATGATGGCCTCAGTCTCAAAACCTGCCCAGGAGTTCCAAATGTCTCTGATCAATACTGAAATCAAACCGTTCAAGGCCACCGCTTATCACAACGGTAAGTTCGTGCCTGTGACCAACGAATCCATCAAGGGCAAGTGGTCGGTGTTCGTGTTCTATCCCGCCGACTTCACTTTCGTGTGCCCGACCGAACTCGGCGACTTGGCCGACAACTACGAAGAGTTCAAGAAACTCGGCGTGGAAATCTACGGCGTTTCGACCGATACGCACTTTGCCCACAAGGCCTGGCACGACACGTCGGACACCATCAAGAAGGTGCAGTATCCGTTGGTCGGCGATCCCACCGCCACGTTGGCGCGTAACTTCGAAGTGCTGATTGAAGCGGACGGCATGGCCTATCGCGGCACCTTCGTGATCGACCCTTCCGGCAAGATCAAGGTCATGGAAGTGCATGACAACGGCATCGGCCGCGATGCGAAGGAATTGCTGCGCAAGGTGAAAGCCGCGCAGTACGTCGCCTCGCACCCGGGTGAAGTTTGCCCGGCGAAGTGGACTCCGGGTGCGGACACCTTGAAGCCCTCGTTGGATCTGGTCGGCAAGATCTAAGCAATCGATAGTAGTAGTAAGCCTGGTTACTGGCCTCCGTTCCGCAGCGGGACGGAGGTCATCTAACCGATCAAAGAATAGATTTGGAGCGGAACATGCTCGACAGCAATACGAAAGAACAGTTGAAAGGTTATCTGCAGCGGATTTCGCAACCGCTCGAACTCGTCGCCTCCGCGGACGATGGCGAGAAGTCGCGCGAGATGCTGGAATTGCTGGGCGACATCCAGTCGGTCTCCGATTTAGTCAGCGTCGTCGTGCAGCATGATGACACTCAAATGAAACCCTCCTTTGCGGTGCGCCGGCCCGGCGCTGAAGCTCAGGTGCGTTTCGCAGGCCTGCCGATGGGCCATGAATTTACTTCTCTGGTGCTGGCGCTTCTGCAAACCGGCGGTTATCCGCCGAAAATTGACGAAGCCACCATTGAACACATCAAGGCGCTCGATGGCGAGTTCAACTTCGAGACCTTTGTCTCGTTGACCTGCCAGAGCTGTCCGGATGTCGTCCAGGCACTGAATGCCATGGCCGCGTTGAATCCCAAGATCCGCCACACGATGATCGATGGTGCGGTGTTCCAGTCCGAGGTTGAACAGCGCCAGATCATGGCGGTTCCCGCGGTCTATTTGAACGGTTCGCCTTTCGGCCAGGGCCGGATGGAATTGAATGAAATCGTCGCCAAACTCGATACCGGTGCCGCGGAGCGCGTGTCCGCCTCCATCAGTTCAAAGGCGCCGTTTGATGTGTTGGTGATCGGCGGGGGTCCTGCCGGCGCTTCAGCAGCGATCTACGCGGCCCGCAAGGGCATCCGCACGGGGATTGCCGCGGAACGTCTCGGCGGTCAGTTGTTGGATACGGTCGGTATCGAAAACTTCATCTCGGTGAAGGAGACTCAAGGCCACAAGCTCGCTTCGGGATTGGAACAGCATGTCACCACTTATGATGTGGATGTCATGAACCTGCAGCGCGCCGAGGCGCTGATTCCGGGCGACATGATTGAGGTCAAGCTGGTCGGCGGTGCCTCGCTCAAAGCGCGTTCGGTCATCATCGCGACGGGCGCACGCTGGCGCGAAATCAACGTGCCGGGCGAGCGCGAATACCGCAATCGCGGCGTGGCCTACTGCCCGCACTGCGACGGGCCGCTGTTCAAGGGCAAGGATGTCGCCGTGGTGGGCGGCGGTAATTCCGGCGTCGAGGCGGCCATTGACCTCGCGGGTCTGGTGAATCACGTCACGCTGATTGAATACGATCCGGCGTTGCGCGCGGATGCGGTGTTGGTGCGTAAATTAATGAGTCTGTCGAATGTCACGGTGCTCACCAATGCGCAGACCACCGAAGTGATCGGCGACAACTCCAAGGTGATTGGCCTGAAATACAAAGACCGCAGCAGCGGCGAAATTCGTGACGTCGAACTCGCCGGTGTGTTCGTGCAAATCGGGCTGGTGCCCAATACCGATTGGTTGAAAGGCACGGTCAAGCTGTCGCCGCGGGGCGAAGTCGAGGTGGATGCGCGGGGTCAGACCAATGTCCCGGGCGTGTTTGCGGCCGGAGATTGCACGGTGGTTCCGTACAAGCAGATCGTGATCGCGGTTGGCGAAGGTGCGAAGGCCAGTTTGAGCGCCTTCGATCATCTGATTCGTTCGCCGCTGTCCGTGGCGGCGTAAGGCCGGCGTCCCCGATCCAGTGTTGGTCAATCGGTTGTCATCCGGCGTCGTGGTCGTGAACGGCGCCGGTTCGCAACGGCAGCTGCTGTTGTTGCGGGCCTACAAAAACTGGGATTTTCCTAAGGGGCTGGTGGAGGCGGGCGAGGAGCCGTTCGATGCGGCGCTGCGTGAAGTGCGCGAGGAAACCACGCTGCACGATTTGAGTTTTGACTGGGGTCACGAGTTCTGCGAGACCGGACCTTACAATAAAGGCAAGGTGGCTCGTTACTACCTCGCGCGCAGCGATGAGCGCACCGTGCACCTGCCGGTGAACCCCGACCTCGGAATGCCGGAACATCATGAGGCGCGCTGGGCGAGTTATGCCGAGGCGCTGCTCATGGTGTCGGCGCGACTGATTCCGGTGGTGCAATGGGCGCGCGCCAAGACACAAGTCTAGAGGGTGATGGTGCCCCGGCCTATTTCAATCACATCGCCGCCCACCAAGATTTGATCCGCATCCACGTCCAGGTACAACGTCGACGGTCGCTTCACCGCCGTGCCCTGAGAGATCTCAAGCTTGACCGGCTGCGGACGCTGCATAGCGATGCACCAGCCGCCGAAGTTGGCCGTAGCGGATCCGGTGGCGGGATCTTCGAGGAATGCACCATTTTGGGGGAAGAAAAACCGCGCCAGTGCGCTGCCTTCGCCCGTGAAAGCGAACACGTAGGCCATGCCTAAATCATCTTCGCTGGTGATCGTGGCCAGTTTTATTGCAACCGGTTTCGCGCGGCGCACGGCTTCGATGGAAGTCAACGGAACGATCAGTTGTTCCTTGCCGGCTTTAACCCACAAGGGACGCTCGCCGATGTCGCTTTGCTCGAGGCTCAAGGCTGCGGCCAATTCGCCGCGCGCGACGTCGAGCTCGCGCCACGTGGGTTTCAGTGCCGTCAAAGTCCAGCGATCGCCTCGGGCGCGCACGGGGATCAGCCCAGCTTGAGTCTCCAACACCAGCTCCTCACCGCCCAAGCGCAGCGCGCGGCAGATGTGTGCGGTGCCCAAGGTGGGATGTCCCGCGAACGGCATTTCGTAATTCGGCGTGAAGATTCGCACCCGCGCGTCCGCGCGAGTCGAGGGCAGAATAAATGTGGTCTCGGATAAGTTGAATTGGCGCGCGAGGTCTTGCATGACCTGGGTGCTGAAGTCGGCGCCATTCTCGAAAACACACAGCGGGTTGCCGGTCAGACTACCCGCAGACTCGGTAAACACATTGACGATGCGGAACGGATGAGACGCCATGATGGAATCATTATCTCATCCGCTCCGCGCAGTCTCTAATGCTGATTGCCGGGCTCATTTACGGGCGCACGACCACTACGGGCGCCGGTGCAACGAATACGGGTGCGGGGGCAACCACCGCAACGCGCGGGCCGTAGTAACCGCGGTGATAACCGTAAGGCGCCACCACGCAACCGCTCATTGCCACAATACTTATAGGAATCAATAACTTAAATAATGTCTTCATACATCCTCCGAAAGATTTACGGGCTCTCGAGGAAGACAACGCGCCGACGGTGCGGGCGATGACAGGATGAATAAAGCGTAAGACGCCAGCGGGGGTCGGGAACAAAGTTTATTTAAGTTAAATCCGCTTCATCACGCCAGAGTATGAAATACCTTTTGCACATCGTCGTCCTGCTCCAGCTTGTCGATCAGCGCCAGTGCCTCGGCGGCCTGCTCTTCCGGCAGCTCCGTCGGCATGGAACAGATGTATTCATGCTCCGCCGACAACGGCGTCAGGCCGCGTTTTTCGATCGCTTCCTGCAGCTTGCCAAAGTCATTGAAAGCACAGCGGATCACGATTTGCGGCTCGCCTTTTTCGCCGGTGCTGTCGCCCATCTCTTCCAAACCGTAGTCGATGAGATCCAGTTCCAGTTCATCGTGGTCTTTGACCTGCGCGGGATCCAAGCGAAAAACGCCCATTTTCTTGAATAAAAAGCTGACGCTGCCGGTGGATCCGAAGTTGCCGCCGCCCTTGGTGAAGATGCTGCGCACATTGCTCACGGTGCGCGTGGGATTGTCGGTGGCCGTTTCCACCAGCAGGGCGACGCCATGGGGTGCGTATCCCTCGTAGATGATTTCCTGATAATTGGTCGCTTCCAGACCCGACGCGCGGCGTATGGCCGCGTCCGTCTTGTCCTTCGGCATATTGACGGCGCGTGCGTTTTGCAGCGCGCGCCGCAATTGATGATTGGAGCCCGGATCCGCTCCGCCTGCGTGCACTGCAATGGCGATGTCCTTGGCGACTCGCGTAAATTGCTTGGCCATGCGGTTCCAGCGGGCGAACATTGCATGCTTTCTAACTTCGAATATGCGTCCCATGGCGCGCATGGTAGCAATACCCGCTTAAACCGCTAGACTTGCGGTCCATACCTGAAGGCCTTTTTTATGAGTGCAGTCCCCGAGGATCCGATCGCCGGCTCCCCCAGTTTTCGTGATTTAGCTCTGTCGGAACCCGTTTTGTTGGCTCTGGCGGACGTCGGCTACGAATCGCCTTCGCCCATCCAGGCTCAGACCATCCCCCTGCTGCTCGCGGGGCGCGACATGCTGGGCCAAGCGCAAACCGGCACCGGCAAGACAGCGGCGTTTGCCTTGCCTGCGCTCACCAAAATCGATTTATCCCGGCATGAACCCCAAGTCTTGGTATTGGTGCCGACGCGCGAACTCGCCTTGCAGGTATCGGAAGCCTTTTTGCGCTATGCCTCGCACATGAAGGGCTTTCACGTGCTGCCGATCTACGGCGGGCAGAGCTATCAACCGCAGCTGAACGCCCTGCGTCGCGGCGTGCACGTGGTCGTGGGTACGCCCGGACGCGTCATCGATCACATGAATCGCGGCACGCTGAAATTGAGCGGACTCACCCTGCTGGTGCTGGACGAAGCCGACGAGATGCTGCGCATGGGTTTCGTCGATGCCGTTGAAAGCATTTTTGAACAAACGCCCCCGGAGCGGCAGGTTGCGCTGTTCTCGGCCACGTTGCCGGCGCCGATCAAGCGCATCGCGCAAAAGCATATGCGCAACCCGGCCGAGATCACCATCAAGAGCGCCACCAGCACGGCCACCGGCATCCGGCAGCGCTACTGGATGGTCAGCGGCATGCACAAACTGGATGCGCTCACCCGCATTCTGGAAGCAGAGACGTTCGACGGCATGCTGGTGTTCACCCGCACCAAGCAGTCGACGGTGGAATTGGCCGAGAAACTCGAGGCACGGGGATTTGCGGCCGCACCCTTGAATGGCGATATCCCGCAGCCGGTGCGCGAGCGGACCGTGGCGCGACTCAAAGCCGGACAGATCGACATTTTGGTGGCCACCGACGTGGCCGCTCGCGGCTTGGACGTAGAGCGCATCGGGCACGTGGTCAACTACGATGTGCCCTACGACACCGAGTCCTATGTCCATCGTATCGGCCGCACCGGTCGGGCCGGACGCAAAGGCGAGGCCATCCTGTTCATCGCGCCGCGTGAACGAAATATGCTGCGCGCCATCGAGCGCGCCACGCGTCAAACCATCGAGCCCATGAACCTACCCACCGTCGATGCGGTGAATGCGTTGCGCATCGGTAAGTTCAAGAAGGCCATCAGTGAAACCGTGGCCTCCGGCGAGGCGGGTATTTATCGGCCGGTGCTGGAGCAGCTGGAAGCCGAGAGCGGGCTGCCGCTCATCGACATCGCCGCGGCGTTGGCGTTGCTGGCACAGGGCAGTACACCGCTGCTGTTGGCCGCGAAGACGGAACGGCCGGCGGAATTTCACGCGCCCGCCGAACGGGAGCGCGACCGGGATCGACCACCGCGCGAGGCTCCCAGAGACCACGCGCGTCCGAGCGAGCGCGTGCGTCCCAGCGAATCGGAGCGACCGGTGGAGCGCGAACGGCCGAGCGAGCGCGAACGACCGGCGTCGCGTGATGAAAGGCCGCTGGGCAGAACGGTTGCGGGCCAGATGGAAACTTTTCGTATCGAAGTAGGGTCGGTACATGGGATCAAGCCTGGCAATATCGTCGGAGCGATCGCCAATGAATCGGGTATCGAGGGTGTGCATATCGGACGCGTCGATATCCGCGAGGACCATAGCTACGTAGACTTGCCCGAAGGCATGCCGAAGCCTGTGTTCAAGGATTTACAGAAAGTGCGCGTGGCGGGGCGTGAGTTGCGCATCAGCCGTGTCACCGAGAAGCCGCCCAAGCCGCCGCGCGATACGGCGGGACGGCATACGCTGGTCAAACCGCCGGGCAGCCCGCCGCGCGAAAAAGGTGCCGTGGAGCGCAAGAAGATTCGCAAGCGCGTAAAAGGTTAAAGTTGTTCGTCAATAACCCTAGAGGAGACAGTCATGGGCAAAGGTATGGACCGGAAAAAAGAAGATAAGAAGAAGCCGTCGAAGACCTTGGAAGAAAAGCGCGCGTTGAAGCGCGAGAAGAAAGCCAACAAGGGTTAGGTTCTCCTAGTCCACCCGACCGCGCCGGCCACCTCGGCGGAAATCGCGAATGTTTTCCGCCATTTCGTCGAGGCAGCGCTGGCGCGCTTCTCGCGCCGCCCAGGCGACGTGCGGTGTCACCAGCAAATTTGGGATGTCCGTATCGAGCAATGGATCGCCATGAATCGGCGGCTCCTCCGGCAGCACATCGAGTCCAGCGCCACCGAGCCGACCCTTGCGTAGCGCCTCGGCCAACGCACCGCTGTTTATCAACCCACCGCGCGCTGTGTTGATCAGCAGGGCATCCCGTTTCATCAGCGCCAGCTCGCGCGCACCCAGCATGCCTCGGGTCTGATCGTTCAGCGGGCAATGGCACGATATGATGTCGGCGAGCTTGAGTAATTCGTCCAAGGGCAAACGGCCCGCCACGGGCGCTGCGCCGACACGATTGGCGATCACGACCTGCATGCCGAAAGATTCCGCAATGCGTGCGGCGGCCTGGCCCAGCTCGCCCCAACCAATGACGCCAAAAATCCGCCCGTGCAACTCGCGGATCGGCTGCGACAGCGCAACCTCAGCCCCCTCTTTCAGCCACGAGCCGTCCCTCGACAGGCGCGAATACTCAGCTAGGTGTTGAGTCAGGCCCAAGATCAAGGCCCAGACTTGTTGGACCACCGACGCGGTACAGTAGGCCCGCACGTTGCACACGCCAATGCCTCGCGCCCGCGCTGCATGTAGGTCGATGTTGTTGGTCCCCGTGCCGGCCACGAGCACCAACTTCAGCGATTCGGACGCGCGCAGTAACTCCCGATTCAACACCAGCTTGTTGAGCAGCACGATGTCCATGCCCCGCATCTGTTCGCGGATGGCAGACTCGTTCAGCTCAAACAGCCGCAGTTCGTCAACCGCAGATTGCAAAGCAGTTGGGTTCAAGTCGCCGTTCGATACGGTGTCATAGTCAAGGAACGCCGCTCTCATGACAGGCTAGAATACGTGCCCATGAAGATCACCGCCGTAAAAATCCTGATTGCGATCAATGTGGCCATCTTCGGCCTGCAAGAACTGGACTCGAACGGCGTCCTGGAACAACTGTTTGCGCTGTGGCCCCTCCAACCGGTCGAGGGCGAGGTGCGTTTCCGCTTCTGGCAGATCGTGTCCTACGCTTTTTTGCATAGCACCGACAACTACATGCACCTGCTGTTCAACATGTGGGGCCTGTGGATGTTCGGCGAGGCGGTCGAGTATGCGGTGGGTCCGCGACGGCTGTTGACGCTGTATTTTGCCGCCGTTGTGACGGCGGCGCTGACCCAGTTGATCGTGCCGGCTTTGTTCGGTGCGCCGCCAGAACGGACCATCGGTGCGTCGGGGGGTGTCTTTGGCGTGATGCTGGCGTTCGGCATGTTGTTCCCGCAGGCCAAGATTCTATTATTCTTCGTGGTGCCCATGCGGGCCTATGTGTTCGTGCCGCTGGCTGCGCTGCTCGAACTGTTTCTAGGGGTCACTGGCAGAGAAACCGGCGTCGCCCATTTTGCCCACCTCGGCGGCCTGATCGGGGCCGCCCTGGTGGTGCTGCAATGGCGTCGTTCGCGCTTGGCAAAAACGAATAGGCGATAAGCAATCATGATTTCCAAACATTCGAAAATGACGTCGTTCATCTTCTTGCTGGCACTCGCCGGCGGTGCGGTCCCGGCCCATGCTGAGTGGGTGCGCCGAATCACCGACGGCATCATGGGAACGCGCATCACGGTTGAGCTTTGGTCCGAGGACGACGCCAAGGCGCAGGAAGCGATCGATGCGGTGCTTGATGAGATGCGGCACATCGACGATTCCATGAGCACCTACAAGCCCACCAGCGAGGTGTCTCACGTCAACGCCAAGGCCGCCGACGGTCCGATGAAGATCAGCAAGGAATTATTTGATCTGCTGGTGACCGCCAAGGAGTATTCCGTCATCACCGACGGCGCGTTCGACATCACCTACGCGAGCGTTGGTTACATGTATGATTTTCGCAAACATATCCGGCCCAACGAAACTCAGATCAGCAAGGCGTTGCCGGCCGTCAATTACCTGCATGTGTTGCTGGATCCCGCCAACCAGACCGTTCAATTCACGCAGAAGGGCGTGCGTATTGATCTTGGTGGCATCGCCAAAGGCTACTCGGTCGACTGCGGTATCGACGTGCTGAAGGCGCGTGGCGTGACGCGCGCCTATGTTTCGGCCGGCGGCGACAGCCGCATCATTGGCGACCGGTTCGGCAAGCCGTGGGTCGTCGGCATTCGCGACCCGCGCAAGGGCGAGGGCGAAGTCATCAAGCGGGTGCCGCTGGTGGATGCCGCGATCTCCACCTCCGGTGATTACGAGCGTTTTTTTGATGAAGATGGCGTGCGCTATCACCACATCATCGATCCCCACACCGGCCATTCCGCCAGCAAGGTGCGCAGCGCCACCATCATCGGGCCCTACGCGACCCGTACCGACGGTCTGTCCAAGACCGCATTTGTCCTTGGGCCGGATAAAGCCATGGAAATCTACAATCGCATTGACGACATCGACGCCATCATCGTGAAGCTCGATGGCACTGTGATTTATTCCAAAGGCATTCAACCCGACAAAGCCGCGACGCAGCCGGCCGCCGCGACCCCGGCGGCCGCGAACTAGCGATACGCGATGATCTTGGCCTCCTCGCAGGCCTTGAGATAGTCGACGACGAGTTCCAGCGGGAGCGGACCGAATTCTGCCGACACTTCATCCCGAATCTGCGCCACCGTGCGTTTGCCATCGACGAAATTGACGATTTCGTAGGCATACAGTCCGCCCTTGTCTTGAACGGTCAATAAACGGCTGGCGTCGGCGTCCAGCAATTTGATCTGCCGAACCCGTTCGCGGCCCAGCCGATCAACGAGCACGTCGTCATTTTGAAAGGTGAGCGGCCCAAAATCAGCGATACGGCGCGGTACCCGGCTCCCCTGCGTGGATGCGACGGGCAGTCGTTGGGCGGCTTTGCCCGGGCTCAACCCGTCGATCCAATGGTCCGCGCTCGCGGCCTGAGCCTTCAAGGCGTTCAAGGCCGGTTCGATCAGCTTGCCGCTGGCCCCGGTGAACACGACGAAAGCGCGTAGGGCACCCGCTTCCCGCTGCAGCAATTTGGCGATCAAATTATGCGCTTCGTTCGCACCTTCGCCTGAGGCCGCCAGGACCTGCGCTCGCTCAAAGCCCCGTGCCAGGCGCTGCTGGCTGCGAGCCGCCAGGAAGGGAATGAATGTGGGCGCATGGGCGGCATCGAGAGTTGCGTAGCTGTAGCCGGCAGCGGCGCCCAGTAGCGCCACGCGGCGCAGCTTGGTGGCGTCGATCTGATCGAGACTGTCATGGTCGGTATGAATATAGATATCCGGCCAATCCGCCAGGTAGAACGACGGGATGGCGATGGTGGAAGAATCGTAATCGTCGTGATCGCTGCCCTCCGTGTACGCCCCCTCCTCGAAGAAGAATCCATTGCGCGTCCCGCTGGCGCCATCACGGTTTTCTAGTACTGCTTCGGTCGCGTGGCTGCCGTCGTCGGTGTAGCGAGTAGCGGCGTCGCGGATGGTCTCGGCAAACAGAGCGCCGATATCCGTGACGAAGGTCGGCAACGACCAGGGCGTTTGCGTCACATGCAGCATGGATTTGTTCTTGAATAGATCGCCGCCGACCATGTCCATGTGAATATCGGCCCGCATCGTTCGGCGGATGTCCGGGTGAGAGCTGAGATAGGCCATGGTGCCTTCAACTTCAGGACCCCAGATGAAACGCAGGGTGCGCAGCGGCGGCGCCAGCTTGCCTTCGCCGATCAGCCGAGTCAGGACCCGCGCCGATTCCAAAATGGTGACGCACCCGCTGGCATTGTCGTTGGCGCCGGGGCGTTGATGATCCAGATGGCAGCTATAGACGATTTCACCGGCCGACGGATCGCTGCCCGGAATGAGGCCGGTGACCACGGTCCAATGTCCGGGCCCGACCTGCGCCTCGACATGGGCGTTCAGCACCACGGGGCCTTCCGCCAACTGGCTTCGCAGATCACGGGCCCCGGCTGCGGAAACCATGAACGCGAAGCCTTGTGGCAATGTACTGTCCAGGTGTCCCCAGCGCACCACGCTGGTATCGAGACCCGACCAGGCGGTGGTTTGATTGGGCATGTCGCTGACGATGCCCACGGCGCCGAACTTCATGACGGCCAAACGTTGCACACTCGACAGCAGACCATCGGCGAGAACGATTTTGCCGCTCACGTCCTTACCAGCGTAGTCGGACTCGTGGTTGCCGGCGCCTACATCGATCAGTGCAGTTTCGACATCGGCGTCATGGCTGTAGTCGGCCAGCCGAATGGGCTCCGTGGCCCAATCTCCGAGCAGTGTATGGCGTGGGGTCACTTGCCAGAGCCGCCCCGATTTCACGGTCCAGCCCACGTGTGAACGCATCAGGCCGTAGTGGATCTTCCCGTCGATGGGAAACTGTTCCGCATGGGCTTCGCGCAGCCCGTATTCCTGCGCCCGTTGCAGCACGTATTGCGCGGCCTCATCGAAAGCCGCAGTGGCCGGCACGCGGTGCAACTGCGTCAAGCGGCGTAGGTTTTCATAGGCAGCGCTGCCGCTGGACTCCTCGCGCAACGCAGACCACTGGGGGTCCGATAGAAACGGTTGCTGCGCCCAAGCCGCCGCCGTCCATCCGCAAGCCAGAATCGCACACGCGGCCACGCCGCCAAAGCTTCGGTTCACTGCAGTCCCTCACGTCCAAGGCCAGAAAGCATACGGGTCTATACTGCGCTCAGCCAGGAGATCGCATATTCAAGCCACGCTGCTTTGGGGACTGCTGTTTGGGTCGATTGGGACCGGCTACGCCATTTACGGCCATAAACAAAAGTCGCCGGTGCCCCTGTTGGTCGGTCTTGCCCTGATGGTGTTCCCGTACTTCGTGCCCAATGTCTACCTGCTGGTGGCCATCGGCGTCGCCCTGTGCGGGGTGCCTTACTTCTTTCGGGAATAAAAACGACGGCTGGGAAGTCTGTATCCGTAGGAACGCCGGCGTCATAGTGCCGGGTGTGGTCTTTAGAACGGTGATCTGGTCGCAAGCATGGATGAGAAACGCACTCGATTTGAGGCGCAGGTGCTGCCGCACCTCGACGCAGCCTATCGGTTTGCGCGTTGGTTGGCCTACGCCCCCGGTGACGCGGATGACATCGTTCAGGAGGCCATCCTGCGTGCGTTTCGTGGATTTGACACGTTGAGAGGTTCGGACGTGAAGTCGTGGTTACTGACGATTGTACGAAATTGCCACTTCACCGCGGCCCGGCAGCAGCAGCGCCGCGGACATGTGCCGCTGCCCGAGGAAGGCGATGCCGATCATGGATACGCGTTGGTGGCCGACACCCCGGATCCGGAACGCGAGTCGATGTTGCGCGATGAGCAGCGCACCTTGAACGGATTACTGGCCTCGTTGCCCGAGGAGCAGCGCACGGTGCTCATCCTGCGCGAAGTGGAGGAGATGGATTATGCCCAGATCGCCGCGGTCATCGATGTTCCCATCGGGACCGTGATGTCGCGTCTGGCACGCTCACGGGCCGCCCTCAAACAACGCTGGATCAAACAAGCCCATGGAGAGCCCCGTGCAGTGCGCTGAAGCTCTCCGAGTCCAAGCCTTCTTTGATGGCGAGTTGGATGCCATCGCGAGCGCCGAGATTGAACGGCACTTGGATCATTGCGCGGAATGCCGCGCCTTGTTGCAGGATTTGGAGCAGGTGCGCGCCGATTTGCGCCGTGACTTGAATTTCGAGCGTACGCCGGCCGCGCTGCGAGCGCGGGTGATGCAGGCACTCGATGAGCAAGAACGCGCTCTGGATCTTCAATCGACTGTTTTTCCGCTGCGCCGAACGCGACAACGCACTTTCCTGTTGGGGGCTTTCAGCGGTGCCGGAGGCATGGCGGTTGCGGCCGCGCTGGCGCTTTTCCTGATCATCCCCTCATTCACCAGTCCGCTGATGGACGGTTTGGTCAGCGCGCACGTGCGTTCCCTGCTGCCGGATCATTTGATCGATGTGGTTTCCACCGACAGGCACACGGTAAAACCCTGGTTTGCCGGACACGCCGACGTGTCGCCGGTGGTTGCTGACTTCGCCTCGCAGGGCTACACCTTGGTCGGGGGCCGCACCGATTACTTCGAGGGGCAGCGTGCGGCGGTCACCGTATATCGACATGGTGCGCATACCATCAACGTATTCAGCTGGGCAGGCAGTGGAATTTTGCCCAGAGACAGCACGCGTAACGGCTATCATCTGGCATTCTTCCGCGAGGGCAACCTCGATTACTGCGCGGTTTCGGACACGGGCTGGGATGAACTTCATGGTCTGGTCGTTTTGCTCAAGGATCTCAGTCAGCGGGAGAGCCGCGGCTAGCAGCGGGAGCGCGCGATGAGCATTGAGCTCATCCAGCCGCAGTCCGAGGAGGCTTGGGGTCAGGCGCGAATCCTGGTTGAGGAATACGCCACATCGTTGGGCGTCGATCTATCTTTTCAAAACTTTGCGCACGAACTGGCTCACCTGGCCGACGAGTATTCGCCGCCGCACGGTGCGTTTTTGCTTGCGGTGCAAAGTGGCCAATACTTAGGATGCGTGGGGTTGCGCGCGTTTTCGCCCGGAATTGGCGAGATCAAGCGCTTGTACCTCGCTCCCGCCGCCCGCGGGAAAGGGTTGGGCCGGCTGCTGGCGCAGGCCATCGTCGCGGCCGGTCGGCAGCGCCGCTATCGGCAGTTGCTGCTGGACACGCTCCCGTCGATGAATCAGGCTCACGCCCTGTATGCATCGATGGGTTTCAAACCGACGGCGCCTTATCGCTACAACCCGGTTCCCGGCACGGCCTACTTGAAATTGACCCTGGACACTTAAATCCCCGTGAGAGACGCAGCCTACCTCGATAACTCCAAGCGCAGCGACCGCCTCTCGGGCGGCGTGCGGCGCATTCCAATCACGACGGCGCATGGGACATTCAAGGTCTGGACCAAGCGCGTCGGCAATAATCCGCGCGTCAAGTTGCTGTTGTTGCATGGCGGACCGGGCTGTACGCACGAATATTTTGAAGCTTTCGATTCCTTTCTGCCTGCGGCGGGCGTCGAGTACTACTTCTACGATCAGCTCGGCTCTTACTACAGTGATCAACCGGATGTTGCAGAGCTGTGGGAATTACCACGCTTCGTCGATGAAGTGGAGCAGGTACGCCAGGCGCTTGACCTCGATCAATCGAATTTCTTTTTGCTGGGCCATTCCTGGGGCGGAATTTTGGCGCTGGAGTACGCACTCCAGTATCAACAGCATATCAAGGGCCTGATCATTTCCAACATGATGGCCAGCATTCCGGCTTACAACGACTACGCCAAAAAGGTGTTGATGCCAGGCATGGATGCAGCGTCGCTGGCGGAGATTCAGCGACTCGAAGCCGCCAAGGATTTTCAAAATCCGCGCTACATGGAATTATTGATGCAGCATCACTACGTGCACCACGTGCTGCGCATGCCGCTGGATAATTGGCCGGATCCGGTGGAGCGCACCTTTAAACACTTGAATCCCAGCGTGTATGTGCCGATGCAGGGCCCGAGCGAGTTGGGCGCCAGCGGTAAGCTGCAGGATTGGGATCGGACGGCCCTGCTTGAACAGATCACCGTGCCGACGCTGACCATCGGTGCCGCTCACGACACCATGGATCCCTCGCACATGCGCATGATGGCCGGCGCCGTCAAGCAGGGTCGGTTCCTGGAGTGTCCCAACGGCAGTCACATGGCCATGTACGACGATCAGGCCATTTATGTCCGCGGCCTGATCGATTTTCTCGCCGATGTGGACAATCACCGCTTCTGAAAACGCCCGGGGGTTGACAGTGCCGCGGCATCGCCGCTAAAGTTCACTATATGGTGAACAATCAAGTCAATTTGGATCGTGTCTTCGGTGCATTGGGCAGTCCGGTGCGGCGCGCCATTCTGCTGCGCCTGGAGTCCGGCGCGGACGTTTCGGTGAGCGAGTTGGCGGCGCCGCTGAAAATGAAGCTGCCCGCCATGCTCAAACATTTGGACGTGCTGGAAACCGCGAGACTCATTACCCGTAAGAAGAGTGGACGCACCATGTGGGTGACGGTGGCTCCCGCGCCGATGGCGGCCGCTTCCGAGTGGCTTTCGCGCTATGAGCACTTTTGGACACGCAGCCTGGATCGGTTGGTCGCCTATGCCGAACAAAAGAAGGCGCGCTCATGAGCGGCGTCAAACTGGTGCGCCAGATAGCAGCCTCTCCCGACCGCGTGTTCGACGCCATCAGCACGGCCGAGGGCCTCGCTCACTGGTTCGGGCCCGACGCGGGCCCGGTGTTGATCTCCGAAATGAACCCGCGGGCCGGTGGCCGATTTCGGGTGCGCTTTCGCATGCTCGATCAGTCGGAACATGAGTGCACGGGCAAGATCCTGGAGCTGACGCGGCCCACGCATTTGCTCATGACCTGGGAATGGATGGGTCGGGAATCGGATGGCGATTCCCGGGTCGAGTTCAAACTGCGAGCGATTCCTCAGGGTACCGAATTGACTTTCACGCATACGCAATTGCCTAGCGAAGAGGCGACACGATCTCATGAGCAAGGGTGGAACGGCGCTCTCGACAAATTGGAACGCTTCTTCAGCGCGGCTCCCTAATCTTTACGAGGAGAATCCATGCAAAAGATCACTCCATTTCTGTGGTACACGAACGAGGCCGAAGAAGCCGCGAGGTTCTACGCCTCGGTATTCCCTGACTCGCGCCTCAACCGCGTCGTGACCATGCCCAGCGACTCTCCGAGCGGCCCGGCGGGGTCGGTGAAAATTGTCGACTTCACCTTGTTCGGCCAATCCTTCACGGCGATGAGCGCAGGACCTCATGACCCCTTCAACCACGCGATCTCCTTCGTGGTGAGCTGCGACTCGCAGGAAGAAGTAGATCACTATTGGAGCGCACTGACTGCCAATGGCGGTTCACCGAGCCAATGCGGTTGGCTGAAAGATCGCTTCGGAGTCTCCTGGCAGATCACACCGCGCGTGCTGGTGGATATGATGAGCAATGCGGATCGAGCCAAAGGCAAACGTGTGGCCGATGCCATGATGCGCATGGGCAAGATCGACATCGCAGAGTTGCAGTCCGCCTTCAACGGCTAGGGTTGCGGCCCACGGCCGGCTTTTCTCCGGTATTCTTGCGCTCTTTGCGCCTGAAGACTGGAGCGACGTCATTGCTACGAATCAAAACACTGCGCCTCGGCGCCTGGCGCGGCTGCGCGATTTCGACGGTGGCGGTCACAGGGATGGCCGTCGCGACGGCGTCTGCGGCTGAACCCATGCCACAGATCGCACCGTATGGGTCGTGGGTTTCCCCGGTCAGCGCCGAGGCGTCGGCCAAGGGCCGCATTTCACTGGGTGATTTGCGCACCGCCAATCAACAGTTGTATTGGACGGAAAACGTGCCGGCGGCCGGTGGCAAGACCGCGGTGTTCACCATGGGCGCCGATGGGCTCGCCACCGCCCTGACTCCCGAAGTCAGCAACGTGCGCACGCGCGTGCACGAATATGGCGGCGCGGCGTACGTGGTCGCGGGCGACAGTGTGTACTTCAGCGAATTCGCGGATCAGCGTTTGTACCGATTGAAAGCCGGTAGCACCGCCGTACCGATCACGCCCGCCGGTTATCGCTACGCGGATTGCGTCGTGCCTCCCGCCAAGAGCGGATCGCAGTCGCTCATTTGCGTGCGCGAGGACCACACCGACAAGGACACTGTGCGCAATAGCATCGTTCGGTTGCCCTTGCCGCAAGGCGGGTCGGGTGAGGTGCTGTTCGAGGGCAGCGACTTCGTGTCTTATCCGCGCGTCAGTCCCGACGGCCGCAGCCTGGCCTTTATCGCCTGGAATCATCCGCGCATGCCTTGGGACGGGACCGAACTCAAATTGGCCAAATTTTCTGAGCACGGCATCGATACGCCGGTGACCATTGCCGGCAACGAGCAGGAATCAGTGCTGGATCCGCAATGGGACAGTGCAGGAAACCTGTACTTCATTTCCGACCGCAGCGGCTTTTGGAATTTGTATACCTGGGAAAACGGCCGGGCGCGGGCGGTATGGCCGAAGGCAGCTGAAATGGCTGGTCCGCTGTGGGCCTTCGGCCAATCCAATTACGCATTGCTCAGCGGCGGCCGCGTGGTGATTGCCTTCGGCGAGAAGGGCTTCGAGCGCCTCGCGGTCGTCAACGTAAAAGATGGCAGCGCCCGCATTCTCGACCTGCCGTTCGTGGCCTACGCCAATCTGACCGCCATCGACTCGGATCACATTGCCGCGATCGTGGCGTCCGCGACTTTGCCGCGAGGCTTGGTGAAAATCGATGTGAAGAACAGCCGGTCGCAATCTTTGCGCAGTGCCGGTAGCGCTTTGTTGCCGCCCGAGGCCGTTTCCAAGGCCGTGCCCATTGATTTTCCCAGCGCCAGCGGCCGCACCGCGCATGCGTTTTACTACCCGCCCTTTAATCCTGCCTTTGAGGCACCGAAAAATACCTTGCCGCCGCTGGTGACCTTCGTTCACGGCGGCCCCACGGCCATGAGCGAACCGGCGTATTCGCCAACGATTCAATTTTGGACCAGCCGAGGCTTCGGCGTGGTGGACGTCAATTATGGCGGCAGCACCGGCTTTGGCCGCGCCTACCGGCGCGAGTTGAACGGCAACTGGGGCGTGGTCGATGTGGAGGATGTGATTGCAGCGGCGCGTTATCTGGCTTCCACGGGCCGCGCGGACCCGAAGCGCATGGCCATCAGCGGCGGCAGTGCGGGCGGCTTCACGGTATTGGCCGCGTTGAGCAGCAGCGATGTATTCGCGGCCGGCGCTGACTACTACGGTGTGTCCGACATGACGGCGCTGGCGAAGGACACCCACAAATTCGAGAGCCGCTACTTGGACTCGATGATCGGACCCTTGCCGCAGGCGCAGGCGGTGTACGACAGCCGTTCGCCCCTGAATCATTTGAATGGATTCAAGGCACCGTTGATCGTGTTCCAAGGGGCCGACGATCCGGTGGTGCCGCCCAATCAGTCGGCCAAGATCGTGGAGGCGCTGCGGGCGCGCAAGGTGCCGGTGGCTTACCTGTTGTTCCCCGGCGAAGGCCACGGTTTTCGCAAGCCCGAGAACATCATCCACTCCCTGCAGTCTGAGCTGTCGTTCTATGGGCAGGTGTTCGGCTTCACCCCGGCCGGCGAATTGCCGCCGCTCACCATCGAGAACTTGAAACCAACAACTCAAACGAAGTGACGCGCACGGGGACGTATGCGAATGAGCCGACTTCACACGGTTTTAATGGGCGCAATGTTTTTGAGTGCCACTGCTGCGCATGCCGATGCGCCTGTGGCGCGGCGTGTCTTGGCATCGGCTGATTTTTATCGGCTTCAGACCGTGGGTAGCCCGGAAGTTTCGCCTGACGGAAAGTGGGTGGCCTATACAGTCAGCGTCAATGACAAGGACTCGAATGAGTCACGCACGCAGATTTACATGGTGAGTTGGGATGGCAAAGAGCAGTTCGCACTGACGAATGCCGCGCACGGCGTTCATGCGCCGAAATTCAGTCCCGACGGAAAATTTGTTTCATTCATCGCGACGCCCGCCGGTGGTTCCAATGCTCAGCTGTTATTGCTGGACCGGCGTGGCGGCGAACCGCGGGCGTTGACCACCACCGTTGACAGTATTGGCGACTACGTGTGGTCGCCGGACGGACACAAGCTGGTATTGGTCATCGAGGCCAGTGGTGAACCGGCGCCCGGCGTCACGCCAAAGCCCGCGCCCAAACCGGTGGTGATCGACTCGCTGCACTTCAAGCAGGACCTCGATGGCTATCTGGGCAATGATCATGGGCAGCATTTGTTCCTGCTGGATGTAGAAACCAAAGCGCTGGACCCGTTGACCAACGACTCTTCGTTCAACGAAGACTCCCCGGCCTTCTCCAAGGACGGCCGCTCGCTGGCCTTCATCCGCACTCACGAGAAAGGGCCGGATCCGGATGGCAGGTACGAGTTGGAGGTTCTGACTCTGGGCAGCGGCGACGCGCCGCGCACGCTGGCGCGCGTCTATCGCGCCGGATCGCAGCAGCTGGCTTGGAGCCCGGACGGCAGCGGCATCGCATACTTCGAGGGGCTCGAGCCGAAATACGAGGCCTATGCACAAAGCCGTTTGATGTGGATCCCCGTCGCGGGCGGCAAGCCGAAAAACTTGAGCGCCTCGCTGGATCGGGCGGTGAGTTCATTCGTGTTCGCGCCCGACGGCGCATCGATTCAGATGAGCATCGAAGACGACGGTGCGAGCTACATTGCCGCTGTGACTCTGCGTGACGGCAGCATCGCGCCGCTGGCGCGGGGCCGATTCGTTGCCACCAGCTTGGCGGAAGGCGGCGGTCACATCGCGTTGCAGTATGCCGATCCGACCTCGCTGCGTGAAATCTATGCGCTCGATGCCGGGCAGCTGCGCAAGCTGTCGTCGCACAACGACGCTTTCCTGAAGGAAGTCGATGTCGGCACGCGGCAGGATTTGCACTTCAAGACGCGCGACGGCAGTGAGATCCATGGCTACGCCATCTTGCCGCCGGAGTGGGTGGCGGGCCGCCGCTATCCCACCATTCTTTGGATTCACGGCGGGCCGAACGGTCAGGACGATGATTCGTTGGCCGGCGGTCAATATCAACGCCACTTGTTGGCGGCCAGCGGTTATGTGGTGGTGGGCATCAACTATCGCGGCAGCAGCGGCCGCGGCGGGGCGTTCGCTAGGTCGATTTTGGCGGACTGGGGGCACAAGGAAGTCGAAGACATTTTGGCCGCGGCCGATCATGTGGTGGCGATTGGGCTCGCGGATGCAAAGCATTTGGGAATCGGCGGCTGGAGCTATGGCGGCATTTTGACCGACTACACCATTGCTACCGACGGCCGCTTCAAGGCCGCTTTCAGTGGCGCCGGCAGCGCCAATCAGCTTTCCATGTATGGCTCGGACCAATACATCCTGCAGTACAACAACGAGCTCGGGCCGCCGTGGAAATCCGAGGCGCTGTGGCTAAAATTGTCCTATCCGTTTTTTCACGCCGATCGCATTCACACGCCGACGATGTTCATGGGCGGATTGATGGACTTCAACGTGCCGGTGGCCGGCGGCGAACAGATGTACGAGGCGCTGCGCACGCTCGGCGTGCCGACGCAGTTGGTGGTGTATCCGGGCGAACATCACGGTTTCACCAAACCCAGTTTCCTGCAAGACCGGGCTGAACGCATGGTCGGCTGGTACGACCGCTACCTGAAATGAGCGATGAACTCTGTTACCTCGGCCTGCGCGAGGTAGCCGCCTTGTTGCGCCAGCGCAAGTTATCGGCGCGTGAATTGATGCAGGCGCAGCTCGAGCAAATCGCGCGTTGGAATCCGCGCGTCAACGCCATCGTGGCGAAACATCCCGATGAACACTGCCTGGCACTGGCGGACGCCGCGGATGCGCGCACGGCATCAGGCGCGTTGCACGGGATTCCCTGGGCGTTCAAGGATCTGGAGCCTGCCGTCGGATTTCCCTGGGCGCGCGGTTCGCCGATCTTTCGCAATGACTGGCCCACCTCGGATTCCATCCTGGTCGAGCGGCTGCGTGTCGCGGGCGTGCTTGCCATCGGCAAGACCAATACGCCCGAATTTGGCATGGGGTCGCAAACCTACAATCCGGTGTATGGCACCACGCTGAATCCTTACGATCTAAGCAAGACGGCCGGCGGATCGAGCGGCGGCGCGGCGGCGGCGCTGGCCTGCGGCATGTTGGCGGGCGCCGATGGCAGCGACCTGGCCGGTTCGCTGCGAAATCCCGCCGCCTTCAACAACGTGGTGGGGTTTCGGCCCAGTGTCGGCTTGGTGCCTTCCGGGCCTGGACCTCTGCCCTTTCTCGGCTTTGCCGTGAAAGGTCCGATGGCGCGCTCGGTGGCAGACGCGGCCTTCTTGCTGACCATCATCGCCGGCGCCGATGCACGCGACCCGGGGTCCGAGCCTTCGAGACCGGAGATTTTCAGCGCCGACCTGACACGCGATTTTCGCGGTGTCCGTGTGGCCTGGTGCCCGGACCTCGGTGGTTTGCCGCTCAGCCCCAAGATTCGCGAGGTGCTCGAGACGCAGCGCGCCGTGTTCGAGGACCTGGGCTGCGTGGTGGAGTCGGCCGATCCGGAGTTGAAAAATGCAGAAGAGTTATTTCTCACCCTGCGCGCTTTTCGCTCCTGGGTTTATCTTGGCCCGCTGCTCAAGTCGCATCGCGATCAGCTAAAACCCGATGCGCTGCAGGAGATCGAAACCGGCGCACGCCTGAGCGGTGCGCAGGTCGCGACCGCCATGCTCCATCACGGGCAACTGATGGAACGCCTGCGCGTATTTCAGGAGCGCTTTCCATTCATGGTTTCCACCGTGACTCAGGTTCTACCCTTCGATGCCTCGGTGCACTGGCCCAAGCGCATCGAGGGAGCCGCGATGCCGCATTACATTGCGTGGATGCGCTCGCTGTATTGGATTTCCGCCACCTACGCGCCCGCCATTTCCGTGCCTGCCGGGTTTGCCGACGGGCTGCCGGTCGGACTGCAAATCAGTGGCCGATTCCGCGACGATCTGGGCGTGTTGCAGTTAGCGCAGGCATTTGAACGGGCCACGGGGGTCGGAAAGAGGCGACCGACGGAATAAACCGGGCGCCACCGAAGTCTCCTTCTCCAGAACCGCAAACAACTGGAGTGGGATATGGCCAACGATCGATCGACCCTGACGCGCCGCAATGCCTTGAAGTGCATGGCGTACGGCGGCGCCGGAACCCTGTTTGCATTGTCGGGCGGCATCTTCATGCCCATCGACCTGGCCACGGCAGCCGCCGATAAAGCCGGCACCGCCAAACTCGGCAAACCGCTGTTCGTGCAAATCAGCGATACCCATATCGGCTTCAACAAAGACGCGAATCCCGACGTCAGCGGTACGCTGCAGCAGACCATCGACTTCGTGAATGGCATGCCGGAGCAGCCGCCCCTCATCATTCACACCGGCGACATCACCCATCTGTCGAAGCCGGCGGAGTTCGACGCAGCCCAACAGCTGCTCGGCAAGCTGCGCACCACGGAACTGCATACCGTACCGGGGGAACACGACACCACCGATGCCACTCAAACCGAGTACTTCAACCGCTTCGGCAAGGCCTCGAACAACAAGGGCTATTACAGCTTCGATCACTCCGGCGTGCACTTCATCGGTCTGATCAATGTGCTGCAGTTCAAGCCGGGCGGGTTGGGCACCTTGGGAGCTGATCAGATTGCCTGGGTGACTGCCGATCTTAAGGGCCGCTCCTCCAGCACGCCCATCGTGGTGTTCGCGCACATGCCGCTGTGGACGATTTACGAGCCTTGGGGTTGGGGCACGGGCGATGCCGATCAAGTGATGGCGCAACTCGCGCGCTTCGGATCGGTGACGGTGCTGAATGGTCACATCCATCAGATCGTGCAGAAAGTGGAGGGCAACGTGACGTATCAAACGGCGCGCTCCACGGCCTATCCGCAACCTCTGGCAGGACAGGCGGACGGCCCGGGCCCGCTCAAGGTCCCGGCCGATCAGCTCGAGAAGATGTTGGGCGTGACCAGCGTGACAGCGGCCAAGAATCAAAAGCCGCTGAGCCTGACCAACTCGACGCTGGCCTAGGTTTTTTTAGCTTCAACTTAAAGAGGACTCATCATGTTTGAATTCCCAAGGCGCCCCGGCGCTGCCTGGAGAGGTTTCTGCGCGGCGGTATCTTTGGCCGCCGTCGGTTTGAGCTGCGGCGCCGCGCATGCGGCCGAGCCCATCAAAATTGGCGTCAAGGGATTCATGTTCAATCCTGTGACCATCACGGTGGCGGCGGGATCACAAGTGACCTGGGTAAATCTGGATGAAGAGCCGCATGTGGTGGCGAGCGATACCGGCATGTTTCGCTCCGGCGGCCTGGACACGAACGATACGTTCACATTCAAGTTCGACAAGCCGGGCACCTATCACTACACCTGTTCGATCCATCCGAAGATGGTCGGCACGGTCATCGTTCAGTGAGTCGTCGAGCGCGCGCCGGAGCTAATCGCGAAAGTTATTGAATTGCAGCGGCACGCCGACATCGGCTTTGCGTAAAAAGGCGATGGCCTCTTGCAGGTCATCGCGCTTCTTGCCGACGATGCGCACCTTCTCGCCTTGAATCTGTGCCTGCACTTTGAGCTTTGAATCCTTGATGAGCCGTGAGACTTTGCGGCCGGACTCGGCGTCGATGCCATGTTTCAAGATCACCAGCTGCTTGGCGCGCGCCAGATTGACCTCTGGATCCTTGACCTCGAGACAGGCCACATCGATGCCGCGCTTGGCGATGCGTAGTTTCAAGATGTCGAGCATTTGCTTCAATTGAAAATCGGCCGGTGCGATCATGGTAACGGTGGTCTCTTCGAGTTCGAAGGTCGCATCCGTTCCCTTGAAATCAAATCGCTGCGTCAGTTCGCGCACCGCCTGATCGACGGCGTTGGTCAGCTCATGGGTGTCAACCTCGGACACCACATCGAAAGAAGGCATATTTAAGTCTCCGCCAGCAATTGATCCAAGGTGGCCTTCACCTCGGCGACGAACTGGGTGTAATGCTCGCCGGTCGCGGGTCCCGAATATCCCGTATGGATTTTGCGCACATTGCCCTTTCGATCGATGAATATCGTGGTGGGGAATGCATAAACGCGCTCCAGCGACGGCAGCTTCTTGGCTGCGTCATCCTTGTCCGAGATACCGGCAATCAACGTGGTGTATTGAATGTCGTAGTGCTGGCGAAAGCGCTCCGTGGCCTCCACCGCGTGCGGAAAGTCGCCGAAGTGCTCGAACATCAGGGATACCACTTCCAAGCCCTTGTCGCGATAGTCCTTGTACAGAGGCGATAGGAACATCGCTTCATCATGGCAGTTTGGGCACCAGCTGCCGGCCAGCGCCACGATCAATACCTTGCCCTTGAACTTCGGGTCGGTGGAGCTCACCGTATTGCCGGCGAGATCGGGAAAGGAAAAATCCAGATGCTTGGTCGAGCCGCGCATCGCCGTGAGCGAATAAGCGTCCGGCAGGGCCGCATTGGCATCTCGCTTGCCGGTCCAATTTTCATGGTAGGCGGTGCCTGACCAGAAGTCGCCGTTCAGGCTGCCGTCGGCCGCCACCTTGGCCTTGTAAAGAAATGCATGCGCGCCGTCGAAGGTCGACAGATACAGCTCATCGCCTTTCACCTGCCCGGCGAGGTAACGATGGTCGCCGGTGTCGGTCAAAAAGGTACCGGTGACTTCATCGTGCGATTGCGTGAATTCGCCCACGGCCACGTCGGGCTTGCCGCCCTTATCCTCGACGAAGTTCACTGCCCAGCGGCCTGACACGTCGGCATTGTCGCTGGCGGCGGTTTCGAAGAAGCGATAAGTCTGACCGAGCTGAGCCTTCAACGGTATGTGCTGATTCTTGCCGCCCAACTTGTCGATGAACACTTCGCCGGACAATTGATCGCCGGAAGCGTCCGCGGTCAGACGATTTTCATAGCCCGGCATCGCGATTTCCAAATGCGAACCGTTGATTTTCACTTCCGTGAGCTTGAGGCGCTCTTTGCCATTGATCAGATAGCCGACCGTATCCGAGCCTTCTTTTACGAGGTCGAGGCCAAAGGGTAGCTCGCCATTCGGAAGGGTCAACACCGCGCGATAGGTGCCGAGTTTGACGCCGGCGCTTACGGCGGACTGGGGTGTTCCTGCGCCGCAGGCTGACAGGGCTGCGGCAACCGCGGCGACGCAGAACATCGCAGTGGCCCGCACAGGACTAATGGTTCTAAGCATAGAATCAAACCTCATCATCGTGACGCTCACACGGCTAACGATACCCCCGGGCCTGCAACGTGAATAGTTTTGCATACTGCCCGTCGGCGGTCATGAGGCTGTCATGGCTCCCCCGTTCGACGATACGTCCTTCCTCGAGTACCAGGATTTGGTCGGTCATGCGCACGGTGGAGAAGCGATGCGAGATCACGATGGCGATGCGATTGCGGGTCAGCTCGCGAAAGTGTTCGAAGACTTCCGCTTCCGCGCCGGCATCGATCGCCGCGGTCGGTTCATCGAGTACGAGAATGTCGGCTTCGCTACGCATGAAGGCGCGGGCCAGTGCAATTTTTTGCCACTGACCGCCCGACAATTCACGTCCGTCTTTGAACCACTTGCCCAACTGGGTGTGATAACCCACGGGCAGTTGCTCGACGAAATCTGCGGCGAGTCCTTTGGTGGCCGCGGTGCGCCAGGCGGATTCATCATCGAAAGCGCGTACATCACCGGCCCCGATGTTTTCGCCCACCAGCAATTGATAGCGGGCGAAATCCTGAAAGATCACGCCGATACGCTGGCGCAGTGCGGTTTCGTCCCACTCCTGCAAGTCCATGCCATCGAGCAACACCCGTCCGCGGGTGGGTGAGTACAGGCGCGTCAATAGCTTGATCAGCGTGGTCTTGCCCGAGCCGTTCTCCCCGACCAGGGCGAGGCTCTCGCCGGGCTTCACATGCAGATTGATGTCGGTCAGCGCCGCGGAGGTGGCGCCAGGATAAATGAACTCAACGTCTTCGAAGCGGATGCCATCGCCGGGCTTGGGTCCGCGCTGCTGTGTGCCGTTGCCGCGGCTCACCGGCTGTTCGAGGTACTCATAGAGATTCGACAGATAGAGGTTGTCTTCGTACATTCCGCTGACAGCGGATAAGGACGCGCTGACGGAGGACTGCCCCTGGCGGAACAGCATCAGGTACATGGTCATCTGGCCCACGGTCATGGCGCCCGCGACGGCGGCCGCTGCGATCCAACCATAGCCGCCATACAACGCCGCGATGCCGATCAGCCCTAAGCCGAATCCCCACACGTCTCGCCGCAAAGTAAGGTCGCGATCTTCCTTATAAAGGCGGGTAAAGATCTCCCGATAGCGGTCGAGCAGACGCGGCCCCAACTCGAACAACTTCACTTCCTTGGCATAGTCCTCGCGCGCCAGCACCGCTTCCAGGTAAATCTGCATGCGGGATTCCGGCGCGCGCCAGCGGAACAGGCGAAATGCCTCCCCTGAAAATTTCGCTTCGGCGAGAAATGACGGCAAGCCCGCAAGCACCAGCAGCACCACCGCCCAGGGCGAGAAGCGAATCAGTAATCCGCCGAATGAGATCAACGACACCGCGTTTTGCAGCAGTCCAAAGGTGCGCATCACCAAGCTCAACGGACGGCTCGATGCTTCGCGGCGCGCGCGGGTGAGCTTGTCGTAGAACTCTGAATCTTCGAAGTGGGTGAGATCGAGCGTCAACGCCTTCTCGAGGATCATCACATTGACGCGCTGTCCCAATTGCGCCCTCAGCAGCGATTGGGCCAACGAAATGCCCCTCTGTGTCATGGAAATGAGTGCCACCAACGCTGCTTCCAAGGCCACATAACGCAGCACATCGCCGAGCGCCGCTTGACCGGTTTGCTGATGCACTTGGGCGGCGCGAATGACGGCATCGACAATGCGGGCGCCGACGAAGGCGATGCCCGCGGGCAGCACGCCGGCCAGCACCGTGAGCAGCCCTAGAGCGACGCTCAAGGCTTTATCGGTGGTCCACACCAAGCCCAAAGCCCTGCGGCTGTAGGCGAACACGCTCAGAAAACCGCGTCGGGGGCTACCGGTTTCCGGGGCGTCCTCGCCATGCGGTGAGTTGACAGTGGTGGGATTGGAAGAAGCGCTGATGAGGGTGTCCTAGCCGCCTGCTGGGGCGGTCTATAATCGAATTCTTATATCCCCGTATGGCGGAGTAGTTGTGAAATTCAAGCCCTTGCTCGAGCACTGGAAAAAGGCGGCGGCTCCCGTGAAAACGGCGCAGGCGTATGCGGTGCACCTGCCGCTGGACGATGCGGCGCGATTGCATGCACTGACCGAGCTGTTTCCGGGCCAGACGGTCGATCAGATCATCACGGACCTGTTGCATGCCGGTCTGGATGAGGTCGCGGCAGCCATGCCCTATGAGCGCGGGCAAAAAGTCATCTCGCGAGATGATCACGGTGACCCGGTTTACGAGGATGTAGGCCTGACGCCGCGTTTCATGGAGCTATCACGCAAATTCAAGCTGGAACTGGCTAAAAGTCCGCAAAAGTGACTCCAAAAGCGCGATTCCCACGGTAGTCTCAGCTTGACGGGTTCCATTCAGGGCGGCGATACTCCTTGCATGACGATCACAAACACCGCGTGCTGGTGGCGTGCCTACCTTAAGGAGTGGGCACTGGTCGTTTAGTTATTGATCGTTCGTATACCAGGAACCCATCTCCGCTCAAGCGTTGATGGGTTTTTTATTGTCTGTGAGATTCGTGATGAAGCCACCGTTCGACATTGCAGCTGACTTGGATACGCCGGTCTCGGCGTATTTGAAATTGGCGCCCTTCCGTCCCCGATTTTTGCTGGAAAGCGTCGAGGGAGGCGAACGTTTGGCGCGTTATTCCTTCATCGGTTTCGGCGACTGTCTGGAGGTGCGCGTCGAGGCGAAAGGCATGTACATCGACGGCGTGCACTCGCCACGGCCTAAAACCAAGGCCGAATTGCTGGATGCGCTGCGCGGCGCCTTGTTGCGGGCGCCGAGTCCGAAGCCGGAGGTTCCGGGGGTGCCGCTGCTCGGGGGTCTGGTGGGCTACACCGCTTACGATGCGGTGCGCTATTTCGAACGCGTACCGGGACGCTCGTTGGATGACACCGTCACGCCGCACGCACATTACGTCGCGCCCCGATCGCTACTGGTGTTCGATCATCTGACGCGCGGCGTGGCGCTGCTGCATGACGGTCCCGAGGCCGAGCGCCAAAGTCTGCGACGCGAGGTGATCCAGGCGTTGCGGGGCGCGGTGCCGGCGCTGTTGTCGCCGGGTCGATTTTCACCGGCGACGCCGTCATTGAGCGAAGCGGTGCATGCGGAGCGGGTGCGGCGGGCGCAGGAATACATCGCCTCGGGCGATGTTTATCAGCTGGTGCTGGCATCGCGTTTTGAAGGCCGGCATGAACTCGCGCCCTTCGAGGTGTATCGGGCCCTGCGGCTGCTGAATCCCTCGCCATACATGTATTTTTGCGAGCTCGGCGACATCACCGTGGTGGGTTCCTCGCCCGAGGCCCTGGTGAAATGCCATGCCGGTCACGCGCAGCTCCGCCCGATTGCCGGCTCGCGGCCGCGCGGCGCGGATGAGGTGAGCGATGCAGCGCTCGAAGCCGAGTTGTTGGCGGATCCGAAGGAAAATGCCGAGCACGTGATGTTGGTGGATCTGGCGCGCAACGACTTGGGCCGTGTCGCCGCCGCGGGTTCGGTGAGCGTCGATCCGTATCGCGTGATCGAACGCTACAGTCACATCATGCACATCGTCAGCGGCGTCAAGGGCCGGGTTGCGGCGGGCAAAGATGCCTTCGATTTATTTGCCGCCACGTTTCCGGCGGGCACGCTGGTGGGGGCGCCGAAAGTCAGAGCGATGGAGATCATCGATGAACTCGAGCCGGTCGGCCGTCAATTGTATGGCGGGACCATCGGCTACTTCGGCCGTCACGGCGACATGGATCAGGCCATCACCATTCGAACCTTGGTGTTCAGAGGCGATTCCTACAGCTATCAAGCCGGCGGCGGCATCGTCGCCGACAGTGCGCCGAAGGCGGAGTACGACGAGTTGATGGCCAAGAGCGCGGTGCTGCGCCGGGCGCTCGAGTTGGCGGCAGAGGGTTTGTAGATGACTGCGAAAATCTTGTTGATCGACAACTATGATTCTTTCACTTACAACCTGGTGCAGGCCTTTCTGGTGCTGGGCGCCGAAGTCGACGTGCATCGTAACGATGCCATCACGGTTGAGGAGGCGCTCGCTCAAGACCACACGCATCTGGTGATTTCGCCCGGGCCCGGTACGCCGCGTGATGCGGGCGTGTCGATGCAGATGATCGAGGCGTTTGCCGGACGCATCCCGATTTTCGGTGTGTGCCTCGGCCATCAATCCTTGGTGGAGGTATTCGGCGGTAAAGTCGTGCGGGCCGGGCGCTTGATGCACGGCAAGGTCTCGCCGGTGACGCATGATGGCAAGGGGCTGTACCTGGGCCTGCCGCAGAACTTCGACGCGGGCCGGTATCATTCGCTGATCGCGGAGGAAGACAGCATTCCCGACGTGCTCGAAGTCACCTCGCGCACCGCCCAGGGCGAAATCATGGGCGTTCGTCACAAGACCCTCGCCGTCGAGGGCGTGCAATTTCATCCGGAGAGCGTGCTGACGCCCGATGGTCCAGCATTGATGGGCAATTTCCTCAAAAACCCGTGAGCACTCCGCGTCAAACTTTGGAGTTGCTGTTGGAGCGCCGGGATTTGGATGAGGCACAGGCGCATGCGTTGCTGGCTGGGCTGACCGCCGCCGACATGCCAGCCGCGATGGCCGGCGCACTGCTTGCGGCGCTGCGCGCCAAAGGCGTGACCGCCGCGGAGGTGCGCGGCTTCGCCGCGGCTATGCGCTCGCTGGCGCGCAAACCGTTGCTGCCGCCGGCGCCCGACGAATTGGGTATCGATGCCATCGACATCGTCGGCACGGGCGGCGATGTTTCAGGCAGTTTCAATCTGTCCACGGGTGCGTCCATGTTGGCGGCGGTCTGCGGTCTGCCGGTGGCGAAGCATGGCAATCGATCCATTTCCAGCCGCAGCGGCAGTGCCGATCTCATGGAAGCGCTAGGACTGCCGATGCCCTTGGACGAGCGCCAGGCCGGCGCGTGTTTCGCGGCCACGGGATTTACATTTTTGCTCGCGCCTTACTATCACCCCGCCATGAAAGCCGTGGGGCCGGTGCGCGCGGCGTTGGGCGTGCGCACCGTGTTCAATATGCTAGGACCCTTGACCAATCCGGCCGCGCCGCGCTTTTTGTTGGTCGGGGCTTATGATGCGGCGGCTGCCGAGCTCATGGCAGGCACCTTGGCCGGCACGCGAATCGAGCATGCCTGGGTGGTGCACGGCGCCGCCGGGTGGGATGAGGCGACGCCGATCGGACCCTTTCTGGCCTTCGACGTGCGAGCCAATCACGTTCAACGCATGGAAATCGACCCGGCCGACTTCGGGCTGGCACGTTGTAGCACGCAGCAACTGGCCGGCGGCGATGCTGCGACTAATTTACAAGCGTTGGTGGACGTATTCGAATGCCGCGATCGGGGTCCGCATCGGGATGCGTTGCTGCTTCAATGTGGTATGGCGCTCACCATTGCGAATCGTTCGGCCTCGATTCCAGAGGGCATGTCCTTGGGGAGTGCGGCACTTGAGAGTGGTCGTGCACAAGCGTGGTTGAATCGCCTGCGCGAGTTCGCAAGCCATACTCATTCGATGGGGTCTCCGGCATGAGCGGCTTTTTGGACGAGATGGCAGAGGCGAGTACTGCGCGCCTCGTGCAGGCGTTGCAGCAGGAAAGCTTTGCTGCGCTGGAGGCTCGTGCCCGAGCCGCCCCTGCCAGTGCACCGCTGCGACTATCCAACCGGGGCTTTGACGTCATCGCGGAACTGAAGCTGCGGTCGCCGGCCATGGGACAGCTCGGAACCGCTGCGGACGATTGGTTGGCACGCGTCGCGACCTACGCGCGGAGCGGCGCGGCCGCGGTATCGGTGCTGACGGAACCCACACGCTTCGATGGCTCGCTGCAGCATTTGCGCAGCGCCTGTGAAGTGTTGAAGCCCTTGGAAGTGCCCGCGATGCGCAAGGACTTCCTGGTCGATCCCTATCAAATTCTCGAAGCTCGCGCCGCCGGCGCGGGCGGGGTGCTGGTGATCGTGCGCATGTTGTCGCCGGATCGAATCACCGCGTTGTTGGATGCCGCGGCCGAGCATTCGATGTTCGTGCTGCTCGAGGCCTTTGATTCGAAAGATCTCGAGGTGGCTCGCGACGTGTTGGCGCGGCGCGGCCGCGCGTCGCGCAGCACGGAGTTGATATTGGTGGGCATCAACTGTCGCGATTTGCAGACCTTGCAAGTGGTGCCCGAACGTTTTGCAGCGCTCGCGCCGCTGCTGTCACCGCAATGGCCTGCGGTTGCGGAAAGTGGCGTGACTTGTGGTGAGGATGCCAGGCGCATGCGGCAATTGGGTTATCGTTTGGCGCTGATTGGCACCGCGCTGATGACGCACGATGATCCGGCGAAACTGCTGCGGGAAATTTTTGCCGCAACCCGGACAGTGGAAAGCTAAATGGCTACACTTCGCGCCATGTGGATAAAAATTTGTGGAATTACCAGCGCCGATGCGGTGGCTGCGGCGGCAACGATGAAAGTCGATGCCATTGGTTTCGTGTTTGCACCCAGTCCGCGGCAAGTGACGCCGGGTCAGGCGGCGCAGCTTGCGGCATTGGCGCCTCCGGGCATCTTGCGAATTGCAGTCGCACAACATCCCTTGCAGATGAAGGTGGATGAGATCTGCCGCATCTTGAAGCCCGATTATTTTCAAACCGATGTGGAGGATTTGCGGGAGGTGAAAATACCCGCGCACATCAAGGTGCTGCCGGTGGTGCGTTTTGGGCGCAAGACGCCCAACCCGCTGCCGGCGCGCATGCTGTTCGAGGGGCCGTCGAGCGGCATTGGTGAATTGGCCGATTGGGGCCGGGCCGCGGAACTTGCGCGTCAGACCGAAGTCATTCTGGCCGGCGGCTTGTCGGCGCAAAACGTGGCCGAAGCGATTCATGCCGTGCGTCCTTTCGGTGTCGACGTGAGTACCGGCGTGGAGTCGGAACCGGGTGTAAAAGATCCCGCAAAAATTTACGAATTCGTGCGAGCCGCGCGCGCGGCCGCCGCACAATCGGAGAGCGAATCATGAATTCACAACTACGTCCGGTGGCAGAGCCGGTATTCCCCGATGCCAAGGGGCGCTATGGCGCGTTCGGCGGTCGTTACGTTCCGGAAACATTGGTGCCGGCATTGGACCGGCTGCAAGCCGGGATTGCGCGCTACTTGCATAGCGCGGAGTTCCAAAACGAATTTATACATGAACTGAAAACTTGGGTGGGGCGGCCGACGGCGCTGTCATTCGCACCCGCGTTGAGCAAGCGCTGGGGCGCGAACGTGTGGCTGAAGCGCGAGGACCTCGCGCATACGGGCGCGCACAAGATCAATAACGCCGTGGGCCAGACCCTGTTGGCAAAGCGATTGGGCGCCAAGCGGCTCATCGCCGAAACCGGCGCCGGACAACACGGCGTGGCGAGCGCTGCGGCCGCCGCGCGTCTGGGGATCCCGTGCGTGGTGTACATGGGTGCGGTGGACGTTGAGCGTCAGGCGCTGAATGTCGACCGCATGAAATTACTCGGCGCCAAAGTGGTGTCGGTCACCGGCGGCGACCAAACGCTGCGTGCGGCCATCGATGAGGCGCTGCGCGATTGGGTTTCGGATCCGGACGGTACGTATTACTCGTTAGGTTCGGCGGTCGGGCCGCATCCGTATCCGTATTTGGTGCGCGAGCTGCAGGCCGTCATCGGGCGCGAGGCGCGCGCGCAAATGTTGGAATCCGCCGGCTGTCTGCCGGATGTTGCGGTGGCCTGCGTGGGCGGCGGTTCGAATGCCATTGGGTTGTTCTATCCCTTCTTGGGCGATGCCAACGTGCAGCTGCTTGGCGTCGAAGCGGGTGGCCGCGGCCCGGGGTTGGGGGACAATGCGGCGTCTCTGACTCAAGGCACGCCCGGCGTTTTGCAGGGCAGCTTTACCTTGATTTTGCAGGATGCCTTCGGCCAGGTGCGCGAGACGCATTCGGTGTCCGCGGGGCTCGACTATTCAGGCGTCGGGCCCGAGCACGCTTATCTGATGAAAAGCGGCCGCGTGCGATATGAGGCGGCCACCGACGATGACACGTTGAATGCTTTGGCGGAGTGCGCGCGTTACGAGGGCATTCTTCCGGCCATCGAGAGTGCGCATGCCTTTGTCGGCGCGCGCAACTTCGCCCGTGACAATCCGGGCGCGCACATTTTGATCTGCTGTTCCGGCCGCGGCGATAAGGACATGCCGATATTACAAAATACGTTGCTCAAGGATCTGGGCGGGTGACTCCCAGCGAGCAAATTTCCGCAGCCATCCGTGCCAGCAACGCACGCGGCAAGCCGGCGTTGGTGGGTTATCTCACGGCGGGATTTCCCTCGCGGCGGCAGTTCAAAGAAAGCTTGGCTGTGGTGGCGGCGGTGTGCGACGTGGTGGAAATTGGCGTGCCGTTTAGTGACCCCATGGCGGACGGCGCCACGGTGCAGCGCGCCAGTTATGCGGCGCTGCTCGATGGCACGACGCTGCCGTGGATCTTGAGCGAGTTGAAATCCATCGCCCCGCGGCATGCCGCGCCGATTGTGCTCATGAGCTATTTGAATCCCTTGCTGAGCCTGGGGCTGGATCGTCTGCCGCGCGAGGCGGCGGCCGCCGGCGTGGCGGGATTCATCGTTCCTGATTTGCCATTCGAGGAAAGCGGCGAACTGAATGATGCGCTCGCGCAGGAAGGCCTGGCTTTGGTGCAGATGGTGACGCCGGTGACGCCGAGTGAGCGTCTGTCCCTGTTGTGCCGCGAGGCCAAGGGCTTCATCTACGCGGTCACCATGACGGGAACCACGGGAAAGTCCGTGGAGGTCCCGGCGGATGTACTCGAGTACATGGATCGGGTGCGTCAGGCGGCCAGCGTGCCGGTGTGCGCGGGATTCGGTATCCGCTCGCACGCTCAAGTGGCCAGATTGGCGCCGCATGTCGATGGAGTGGTGGTGGGCTCCGCGTTGGTCGAGGCCCTGGAGAAGGGCGCGGATGTGGCCGCCTTTTTACAGTCGCTGCGTTAGCCACGATGAAGCGAGTCTTCAGCGCCGCTTCGCTGTTGCAGGTTGCGCACGCACGCAATGTACTGATCATGGCGGGAATCGCCACCGAGATGCGCAATCAGTATCTCGCGGGTGCGTTGGGCGATTTACCCATGCTTGAAACCTGGCCGCAGCTATGGGTCGAGGACGATCTTGAAACGGCGGCGCTACGGGCGTTGGCAGCTGCCAGCGCGGCACCCACCGGCGAAGCATGGACTTGTGCACAGTGCGGTGAGCGCCTGGAACCGCAGTTCATGACATGCTGGCGCTGTGGCGCGAGTCCCTCTACTGCATAGCCTGTGCCAGTCACCACACGCCTGAAGTAGGGGCTCTTTTACAGCCTAGAGTGTCTCGCAAATCGTGTGGGCAATCATGCAGTTGAACACGATTGTAGGACTTACACCTACATTAAAAATCAATTCGTCCTTCCGCATCATCAGCGGCCAGCCCTGGCGAGGTTTTGGTGCACAGGTTAAAAATCTACCTGCGTTCAGTGTAACGATTACACCACGCACCCACGAGGAGCCAGCACCCATATGAACAGCGTCAGCAGCGTCGAAAGCCTTACTCAGAACGGCATCAACGCCCGTAATTTTGAATTCTCCGCAATCCTTGCCACGCCCACGCCTGCAGCGTCGTTGTTGCTGGGCGGATCACCGGCGATGCAGGAAGTCATCCGGCTGATCGAGCGGGTGGGACCCACTGAGGCGAGCGTGCTGCTGACCGGCGAGAGCGGTTCCGGCAAGGAACTTGCGGCCAGGGCCATCCACGAAAGCAGCGCGCGGCGCGGCAAGCCTTTTATCGCCATTAATTGCGGTGCCATTCCACCCGGCCTCATCGAAGCTGAATTGTTTGGGTACGAGAAAGGCAGTTTCACTGGCGCCGTGCGCGCCCACGCCGGCGTGTTCGAGCGTGCTCAGGGCGGGACTTTGCTTCTCGATGAAGTCACCGAAATGCCATTGGAAATGCAGACGCGTCTGCTGCGCGTTCTCGAGTCGCGCAAGTTTTATCGCGTTGGTGCCAATACCGAGTATTCCTCCGACGTGCGAGTGATCGCGGCAACCAACCGTTGCCCGGTGCAAGCCGTCAAGAGCGGGCAGTTGCGCGAAGACCTTTTATATCGATTGGCCGTATTCCCGATCGCCTTGCCGGCGCTGCGTGAGCGCGCCGACGACGTCGAAACATTGGCCCTGCATTTTTTGAATGAACTCAATACGCAATCGCGTACGCAGAAGCGTCTGTCTGCCTCAGCACGCATGACCCTGAAACAACATTCCTGGCCGGGCAATGTGCGTGAGCTGAAAAACTGCATTGAGCGCGCTTTCATCTTGGGCGACGTGGTGCTGGATTTGGCGCCTCTGCTGCAAAATAATTCGTTGCGCACGGCTGAGGCGGGCTCGACCGCCTCTCCTGCGGTATATCCGGCTGAACGCGGACGCTTGGATATTCGCGTGGGTTCGAGGATCGATGACGTAGAGCGCTCGCTGATTGAAGCGACGCTCGACTACTTCAAGGGCAATAAGCGCCGCGCGGCTGATGCGCTCGGTTGCAGCCTGAAAACGCTATACAACAAGCTCAATGGCTATTCACAGAGCCAAGAGTGCGCGAACACCTAATCGCGCCGCTTAAGGGGGAATCAACGTGTCAAGAGTACTGATCGCAGACGATCATGCGGTTGTAAGAGCCGGCTTCAAACAATTTCTGGAAGCCGACGCCAACATCAATGCCGTGGGCGAGGCCGCAAGCGGCAACGAAACGCTGGATTTGCTGCGACAACAAGAGTGGGACCTGGTGCTGCTCGATATTCACATGCCCGACCGCAGCGGTCTGGATATTTTGCGCCACATTCAGACGGGTCATCCCAATGTGCGGGTGTTGGTCATGAGTGGTCTGCCGGAACAGCAATATGCGGTTAACGTCTTGCGGGCAGGGGCCAGCGGCTATCTGTCGAAAGACAGTGCGCCCGAGGAACTGATGAAGGCTGTGCGCACGGTGCTTTCCGGGCGTCGCTACGTCAGCGCTGCACTGGCGGAAATACTGGTGGCCGATCTTGACGGCGATCCGGACAAGCCGTTGCATGCACGCCTTTCGACTCGCGAATTTCAGATTTTCTGCAAGCTGGCGGCCGGACGTGGAGTGTCCGACATCGCCAATGAACTGAGCCTCAGCGTGAAAACGGTCAGCACTTACCGCAGTCGAATTCTGGAAAAGATGAGCTTCACCGCCAATGCGGACATCACCTCCTATGCGTTGCGAAATGGGCTCATTCAATAAAAAGCGAGTTTTCGTGGGAAATGTCCGACAAGACAAACGCTGCATGCCGCGTTACCTTGCAACAGGCGCCGTCACTAGACTGCGCATTCAAACAACGGAAGTACACACATTATGGGCGCAATGTTAATGGCGCAGTCCTTGCGGGTTTTACTCGTCGAAGATTCGAAGGTTCTTACCGAGCGCCTGACTGAAGCGATTCGCCAGATTGCGGATGTTGAATTGATCGGCACCGCAGACACCGAGGCGGCCGCGCTGGCCGCTGTGAAGCGAGAGCCCGTCGATGTCATCATTCTCGATCTGCACTTGAAGCAGGGGACGGGGTTTGGCGTGATGCGGGCGCTCGCGACCACGGCCTCCAAGCCGCGCATCATCGTGCTGACCAATTACGATCTGCCTGAGTATAAAAACGCGGCGATCGCGTTGGGCGCAACGCACTTTCTCGACAAGGCGCGCGACTACGGACGCCTGCCGGAAGTGTTGCACGAGATTTGTGAAGCGCATTTGTCGCGCCACTAATAAAAAAAGCGCGCTCGCAATTCGGATTTGGCGCATGAGCGCCGTGCTAAATCCGCCATCGTGTGTACAAGGATGTCCGACATTTTAGTAATGTCTTCCGCGGCGTCTCGCAACTTCTACACTTAAATTAAGCCCTTTTGGCCAATGTGCTCTAACACACACCCGCTGAGTGATTTTTCACTTGGCACGGCGCTTGCTATATCCAGTGCGTACCTGAATGTACAAAGTCGATGCGCAGGCATCGAATTAATTTTCTAAGGAGCATCGATATGTTGATCAATACGAGTTGGGCCAAAGGCGCCGGCTTTTGTGCCGCGCTTGCTTTAAGTGTGGCGGGATGTGCAAGCACGCCCATACCGAATGAAAAGATTGCCGTGGCCAAGTCGTCAGTGGCGCGAGCGGAGCAGTCAGGCGCTCCCGAATTCGCCCCGGTAGAGATGGCCGCGGCACGCGATAAATTGGCGCGCGCTGAAAAAGCGGCTGCTGCCAAGGATGCTGAGCCGGCGACGCAGTTGGCAGAGCAGGCCAACATCGACGCGCAATTGGCCGAAGCCACTGCGCAGCAGAAGAAGTCGCACAAGGCGGCTACTGAGTTCGACGCCAGCATGCAGGCGTTGCGGCAAGAATCTATGCGTAACACGCAACCTACACAGTAAGGATGGGAATCATGAAAGCTAAATTATTGACAGGAATGGGGATGGCGTTGGCCTTAGGTGCGTGTGCGTCCATGCCTCAACCCAACGCGGCTTTGGAAGATGCTCGTGCGGCGGTGCAAACTGCGGAAGCGGATCCGAATGTGCAGCGCTACGCCGCGCTGGATCTGGAAGCGGCTAAGAAAGATCTCGCGATCGCTGAGGAGGCCAATCAGGCTCACAAGGATGCCCAGGTCAATCAGCCGGCATACTTGGCACTGCAGAACGCGCGTCTTGCGCAAGCTCATGCGGCAACCAAGGCGGACGACGCCCGGGTCGCCTCAGGCCAAGCCGAGCGGGATCAGATCATGCTGGCCGCGCGTACTCGCGAAGCCAACAATGCCAAGATGGCGGCGGAGAATGCCAATCAGGCAAAGGAAGCGGCTCTCAACGAACGCGACCAGGCCAATCAAGCGGCTGCACGGGCTCAGGCTGAACTCGAGGCATTGAAAACCAAGCCGACGCCCCGCGGTCAGGTGTTGACCTTGGGCGATGTGTTGTTCGATACGGGTCAAGCACAGCTGAAACCCGGTGCAGGCCGCAAGCTCGATCAACTCGCGCAGTTCTTGATGGAACATCCGGAGCGCAAAGTGCAGATCGATGGCTTCACCGACAGCGTGGGTTCGGACTCGTACAACGAGCAGCTGTCGCAGCGCCGGGCCGATGCCGTCAAGTCAGCCCTGCTGTTTCGGGGCATCGATGCCTCGCGGGTCAATACCGAAGGGTATGGCAAGCAATATCCCGTCGCCAGCAATGCGGACTCGGGTGGTCGTCAGTTGAATCGCCGGGTTGAGGTTGTCATCGGCGACAGCGACGCACCGATTGCGCCGCGTTCGGGAAGCTAAGTCTTAGTTGATGGTCTTCAATTGATGATGCTAGTCGGCAGCTGCGGGACCTTTCCGCGGCTGCCGTCTTCTCCCGGTCGGAGCAGCAGCACATCCTCGTCCGTTTCCAACAGCGAATGCAGCGGAAATCGAGCAACCACCAGCGTTCCGCCCCCCGGGGCAACGCTCACCTCCAGAGTTCCTCCGAGGCCTGCCACGCGGTGGCGCATGGACGCGATGCCATGTGAAGTGCTGTTATCCGGGCGCGCGCGGGGCAACCCCTTGCCATCGTCGGTCACGCGCAGCTCGAACACATTGTCGTGCACGGCGACGCTCAGGTCAGCCGACTTGGCATCGGCATGTTTAAGGATGTTGGTGAGCGCCTCCTGAGCCACTCGGAACACGCCGATGGACGCGTCGGCATTGAATTTCAATTCGACCTCGGGGATGGTTTCCGTACACTGCAGACCAATGCGACGGCAGGTTTCCTTGAACTGCCAGCGTAGCGCCGTATACAGGCCCATGTTGTCGAGCAGGGTGGGACGCAGCTCCTCGACGACGCGGCGTTTCAAGTCCACGCCCGCGCTCAACGAATCGTGGATTCGCTTGAAGCGTTGTTCGATTCCCGGATCTGAGGTGGGCAAGCGCTGCTGGAGCCAGGAAAGGTCCATGCGGGCGGCAACCAGTAACCCGCCGAGTTCGTCATGCAGTTCGCGCGACAGCGCCGACTTCTCTTGCTCGGACACGCCTTGCAGGTGGGTCGACAGCGCCGTCAGCTGTTCGGTGCGCGCCTGAACCTGCTTTTCCAGTTCCGCTTTCTGATCGCGCAAGCTGACATTTTGCCGGGACCGGCGCCGCATGTCGCGCAGCACCAGGACCGTCGCCACGCCGACCAATGCCAGGTTGAACAACGCACCGATGGCCGCGACCCAGCGCCAGAAGCGGAAGTCGCTGCGTGCCTCGGAGGTGGCGCGCTCCAGCTCGGCGGCTTCGTCGGCCTGCATGCCGTCCAGAATGCCGACGATCTCATCCATGGTGCGCTTGCCAAGGTCGGTCCCCAGCGCATTGATGGCAAAGGAGGGGGCACGCTTCTTATAAAGTGCGACGCTATCCGCGAGCTCACCGAGTTTCTTACCGGTCAGCAGGCTCAGTTTCTGAAACATGTCGCCGTTGCCGTCATGGCCATAGGTTTCATGCAGCCGATCGAGGGCCACCCCAATTTTTGAAACGGCCTCGCCATAGGGCTGCAGATAGGAGTTCTCTCCCGTCAGCAGATACCCGCGCTGTGCCGATTCGGCGTTGGTGACCAATGCGGCAAATTCGATCAACGCCTGCTGCCGTAGCTGTGAAGCGTGCACTCGTTCGTTGGCCGCATTCAGGCGCGTCTGGCCAGCGGAGGCTAGAAAAAACAGCCCGATCAGAAAACCGATGAGCAATATCGGCGGAACGGCGATATACCAGCGCCCGATGATGGTCGTTCCGTCGCTCAAGGTTTTGATCATTACATCGCCTGAAGATGGATACCGAGCTTAACATGTGAGGCGAGTCCTACAGGCATGGAAGGGCGCGGGCCGATGGCTGGGTGGACTGTGCCACGGCATATTGAACGCGATAATATTGCGCGACAAAAGCGCGAGGCGCCTTGCGCCCAAATCTACCAGGAGCAAAAACATGGAAACATTCGATGGGACCGCCGAACAAGTAAAGGCGACGGGCCGACGTGTGAAGAACGACCTGAGCGATGGCGCCAGGGACATCAAATCCGTGGCCACCGGCGAGATCAAGAGCCTGATTGCGGACGTCGAGGATTTGATGGCCCGCATTTCTGATCTGAAGGACGCTGACGTGGTCCGGGTTCGCGGCAAAGTGCAGCGTGCGGTTGAAGCCGCCAAGGACAGCATCGCCGACACCACCGAGCATTTACGCAAGCACGCGCAGAAGGCCGCCAGCACGGCGGATGATTATGTGCGCGACAGCCCATGGCAGGCCGTCGGCATTGCCGCGTTGGTTGGCGCCGTCGTCGGCATCCTCGCGACTCGCAGGTCTTAAGGGCACTACCAAAGGTGCGCGCCCTCTGGTTATTACCGAAAGCGGCGCCAGCGCTGCTGCGACATTTCGCCGCCTACATCGAGTTGGCGGCTCTGGATTTGACCAGGGCGCAGCGCGAGATTTCCGCGCAGCTGATTGCTGCGGTGGTCATGGGGGTGGGGATTTTGTTCACCATCCTGTTTGGCTGCATCGGCATCATTGCCTATACCTGGGATGGCCCGTATCGCGTTGCAACAATTGCGTGGATGGCCGGTGTTTTCTTGTTTTTGACGATTATCGCCGCGGTGATCTTGGCGCAGCGTTCTAAAGCGCGGTCGCCGTTCCTGGCTGATCTGCAGCGCGAGTGGGCTGAAGATCGCGTGCTTTTTGAACAAATCCTAGCTGATGATGACGAAAAGCCATGATCGATAAAGACGCCGCCTCGAGAGAATTGCTGCTGACCAAACTGGCTCAGTCGCGCGCACAGGTGCGGGCCATCATGGAGCCTCCCCGTCCCGAGCCGGGAAACCAAGCCGGGAACGATGGCGGCGGACGTGGGGAATTTCCGCGCAGCCGGACCATGCGGGCGTTGCTCAGTAGCAAGGGGTTAGGTGCGGCCGGTGCCTTGATCGGCGGGCTGTTGTTGGCCCGACCGTCGCTGGCATTGAAAATGCTGCGGATTGTGCCCGCGGGCGCTGTGGGCAAGATGCTGCTGGTCAAAGGGTTCGAAGCCTTCAAGTCTCGCCGCCAATCCCGCGCAGAGTAGTCGTCGGCCGCTAACCTAAGGTGATCTGGCCGTAGTGATAGCGGCCGTCATCGATCAGGCTGATTTCGCAAACCCCCGCGGGAAGATTCACGCCATCCATGCTCGCCTGAGAAATGCCGCGGCTGACGCCGCGTGGATTTTTCACTGAAATTCTATAGCGCGACGAGCCGTGTTTGTACGTGAACTCGAAGCCACTCCACGCGCGTGGAATGCACGGATCCAACATCAGCACAGCACCTCGCACGTGCACACCCAAGATGCCTTCAACGCCCGTGCGATACATCCAGCCCGCTGAACCGGTGTACCAAGTCCAGCCGCCGCGGCCGACATGGGGCGGCGCCGAGTAGACGTCGGCGCACACCACGTACGGCTCGACCTTGTAACGATGGATGCCGGCGCGGGTGCTGGAGTGGTTGATGGGATTCAACAAGGAAAATAATTCGCTGGCGCGATCGCCATCGCCGAGCAGGGCAAATGCCAGCACCGACCAAGTCGCGGCGTGGGTATATTGGCCGCCGTTTTCGCGCAAGCCCGGCGGGTAGGCTTTGATGTAGCCTGGGTCGTGCGCGCTATGGTCAAAGGCCGGCGTGAACAGCTGCAGCAGCCCGCCGCTGCGATTCACCAGTTGGGTGTTGACCGCAGACATGGCGCGCACGCTACGCCCGCGCTCTCCGGCGCCCGAGATCACCGCCCAGCTCTGCGCAATGGAATCGATGCGGCATTCATCGCTCGACACCGACCCCAACGGCGAACCGTCGTCATAGTAGCCGCGCCGATACCAATCGCCGTCCCAGGCTTCGCGCTCGATCGCCTGCTGCAAGGCGAAGGCATGCGACCGCCAAGCCGTGGCCTTCTGGGTATCGCCGCGGCTTTCGGCAATCGGCGCAAAACGCATCAGCGCCGCGTGCAGGAACCAGCCCATCCACACGCTTTCTCCGTGGCCGGCGATGCCCACGCGGTTCATGCCGTCGTTCCAGTCTCCCGTGCCAAACAAGGGCAATCCATGCGCGCCGATCCTCAAGCTCGAATCCAAGCCGCGGGCGCAGTGCTCGTAGAGCGATGCGGGTTCGCCGGACTGCGGCGCGGAGAAGCTTTCCAGGCTGCTGTCGGGCAAGGGACCACCCAATAAAAAAGGCACCGGCTCGTCCAAAATAGAACGATCCGCGGTGACCTCGAGGTAATGGGCCGCGACATAGGCCAACCAAATGCGGTCGTCCGCCACCCTGGTCTTCACGCCTTGTCCGGTGGTGGGCAGCCACCAATGCTGAACATCGCCTTCGACGAATTGCCGGGCTGCGGCGCGCAGCAGATGTTCGCGGGTCAACGACGGTGCGGTCACGCACAGCGCCATGACATCCTGCAGCTGATCGCGAAATCCGTAGGCGCCGCTCGACTGATAAAACGCGGTCCGTCCCCAAACGCGGCAGGCCAGCGTCTGGTACAGCAGCCAGCCGTTGAGCAGCAGGTCGACGGAGCGATCCGGCGTTTGCACCTGGATCGTGCCCAGCGTCTGTTGCCAAAACTCCTTGACGGCGATGAGAATCTGTTTCAGGTCAATGGCGCGATAGCGTTCGACCAGTGCAACCGCCGCAGCCGCGGAGCTCTCCTCGCCGAGCAGCAGCACGAGTTCCGTGCTTTCGCCGGGGGCTAACGCGACGCGCGTTTGTAGCGCGCCGCAGGGATCCAGGCCACCGCCCACGCGGTTCGACAGGGGCTGTGGATCGAGCAAAGCGGCAGGTTCGGCCAGCGTGCCATGACGGCCGATAAATGCCGCGCGGTCGCCGCAGAAGTTTTGCTGTTTGCCGCGCATATCCATGAAGGCCACTCGTCCGCTGAAGTCGGAACCCCAGGGATTGCGCGCCAGCAGCGCGCCGCTGGCCGCGTCGATTTCGGTGACGATGAAGGGCGCGGCATGATTGTTCTGATTGCCGAGCACCCAGTCGACGTAGTGGGTAATCGACAGTTGGCGTGGTTCATCGCTCAGGTTGGTCAATTTCAGTTGGCTGATTTTGATCGGGTCGCGCAGCGGCACGAATTGCAGCAGCTCCAGGGAGATCTCATGCGAGATGTGCTGCGAGCACGAATAACCGTAGCCATGCCGTGTCACGTAGGCCGAGCGTTCGCGGATGGGCAGCGGCGTTGCGCTCCACAGATCGCCGGATTTCTCGTCACGCAAGTAGACGATATCCGCGGGCGTGTTGCTGACCGGATCGTTGCACCAGGGCGTGATTTGATTCTGCTGCGCGTTCTGCGACCAGGTGCTGCCGCAGCCATCCGCCGACACCAGCACGCCGAAGTCGGGATTGGCGATCACGTTGACCCAGGGCGCCGGCGTCCACTGGCCTTCCTCGAGCAGGATCACATATTCATTGGTCGCCGAATCGAATCCGCCCAGACCGTTGAAGTATTCCAGGGACTCTGTTTGCGCCGCCAAGCCGCTCGGGGCCGCGGGATCTTCGGCGGTTTCCGACTGACGGTTCTCGCGTTGTTGGCGCGGAGGTGACGTTGCTTCCTCCGCCCGTGCGAGCTGTTCACTTAAAGTCCCGCGCCGCGCACTGACGATGATGCGGGCTGCCGTGCGCAGCAATGCCAGTGTCGACGCCGCTTCGATGCGCAAGATTTTGATGGGGCGGCCCTCGTCGGGGCGGCCGTTGCCGACACCGGCGATGGCGCCCTCGAGGGTTTTTTGCAGCGACTCCGCCTGCGCCGCGGGCGCGGCATTCAATAACACCAGATCGAATTCCAAACCTTTGGCTTTTAGATAGGCGCGGCCGCGCAATAGTTGCCTGACGAAATCCTCGTCTGCCGCCGAATCGACCTCGCCCAGGCCTAGCTCGGCCAGCAGAATTGGCAGATCGCCGGACACGCCGAGGCTCCACAAGGTCGCCTGGCCCAGTCGATTGGCATCGAGCACTTCGCGCGGCGCGCGTGCCGAGGCCTCGCAGTACAACAGTCGCCCGGCGATGTCTTGAAACACCGGCGCTTCGCTCGTCTCCAACCCTAATTTCTGGAACTGCACTTGAGACTGCGCCCAGGCCAGTGCCTTGGTGCGTTCGAAGGCCGCGGCATCGCCATACTTGGCCACCAGTGCCAGGGCTTGTGCGCGGCTGGCAGCGATACCTGTCCAGAAAGAAATCTGCGCGGTCTGCCCCGGCTCGATGCGCACGCGGCGCCGCAGTGCCAACACCGGGTCGAGCACGGTGCCCACCGTGTTGGACAGGGGTCTCGCATCCATGATGGAGCTGGCGGTGCGCACATCATGGCCTCGCCCCAGGAATCGAGCCCGATCGGTTTCGAATTGCAGGCCGCCCACGGCGGTGCCTTCCAAGCAGCTGAAATGCGCCAACCACACCGGCGCCTGTCCCGGCTCACGCTGACGCCGCGTCGCGAGCAGCGCGGCGCGTTCCGCGGCGAACTCGGTTTGCACGAACATCTTGGAGAAGGCCGGATGTGCCGCGTCCGATCCGGCCGACGCCAGCACCACTTCGCAGTAGGTGGTGAGTTCGATCTCGCGGGCGCCGCGCCCGGAATTGGTCAGTGTGATGCGCCGGACCTCGGCATCGTCCTCGGGGCAGACCAAGACCTCGAGCGTGGTGCGAATCGGCCCATCGCTACGCGTGAATTCCGCCTTGTCTTCGGAGAACACCACCGAATACGTTTCCGGTTCGCGGCCGCTGGGTTGGTAGCCGGCCGACCACACATGTCCGTTGAACACATCGCGCAAGAAGATGTAGCTGCCATAGGAATCGCAGGTCGCATCTTCCCGCCAGCGCGTCACCGCAATATCGCGCCAGTGGCTGTAGCCCGAACCCGCGGCGGTCACCATCACCGAATACTGGCCGTTCGACAACAGATGCACTCGGGGGCTCAAGTGATGCGGCGTGATCAAGCGGCGGTTGGAATCGATCAATGCAGCCTCGGTTTTACGGGTTCAACTTCCACAGCGACAAGTTCATCGCCGCTGCCACGCACACCCACAGAAAATACGGCACCAACAGCCAGGCGGCGCTGGGTTTGACGCGCGCAAAGGCGCGCAGCGTCCAGCCCAAGGCCATCAGCAGGGCCACGATGTCGAACAATGCCGCATCGAGGTTGTGGAATCCAAAAAACAGCGGCATCCATGCGGCGTTCAGCAGCAACTGAACGAAGTAGGCGAATATGGCCGTGGTGCGGTTGCGGTGATAACGCTCGCGCCAGACGCGCCAGGCGGCCACGCTCATGAGCACGTAGAGCACGCCCCACACGGGCCCGAACCAGCTGTTCGGCACCAGCCAGTCGGGTCTTGCCAGCGAGGCGTACCACTGCGCCGCCGAGGCGGAGAAGCCGGGCGAGACCAGCGCACCAATGGCGGCGATGCCGAACGAGAGCAACAGAAACATGGCCAGCACGGGCAGGTTGGCGCGCGAATTGCGGCCACGGTACGAGGTGCGGCTGGGGATTTCGATTCTCATCGCACGATCACCACAATCGCCGCCAGCATCTGCAGCCAGCCCAGCCAGGGATAGCGGGTTGCGATCGCCAGCCAGACCAAACCGGACAGCCACAACACACCGGCAATCAGCAACCGATCGCGGCGCGCGGCGGAGCGGCGCACTTGGTCGCGCAATTCGACCATCCCCAAGGGCTCGATGACCGGCGCCTGTCCTTCGGCGGCCTCGCGGATACGGGTCTGCACGATGCCGGGGACTTGGCTGAGCGCCATCAGGGCATCGGGTATCTGGGTGCGGATTTGTTTGATGATGTTGCGGGGCGCCGTGCGCTCGCGCATCCACTGCGCCAGCACCGGGCGCGCCGTTTTCCACAGATCCAGTTCCGGATACAACTGCCGGCCCAAACCCTCGATGTTGAACAAGGTCTTTTGCAGCAGGATCAATTGCGGCTGCACCTGCATGTCGAAGCGGCGTGCGGTTGCGAACAGCCGCAATAGAACTTGTGCGAAAGAAATCTCTTTCAGCGGTTTGTTCCAGATGGGTTCGCACACGGTGCGCACTGCCGACTCGAGTTCATCCACCCGCGTGTCTTTCGGCACCCAGCCCGACTCGATGTGCAGCCGCGCGATGCGGGAATAATTTCGGTCGAAGAAAGCGAGAAAGTTCTCGGCCAGATAGTATTGATCGCGCGGCTGCAGTGTGCCGACGATGCCGAAGTCCACCGCGGCGTAGCGCGGCTGCTTGGGATCGTCGATCTGCACGAAGATGTTGCCGGGATGCATGTCGGCATGGAAGAAGTTGTGCCGAAACACCTGCGTGAAAAAGATCTCGACGCCGTTCTCGGCCAATTTTGCGAAGTCGGTGCCGCGTTCCCGCATCTCGTCGATCTGGCTGATCACCAAACCGTGAATACGCTCCATCACCATGACATTGCTGCGGCAGTAGTCCCAGTACACCTCCGGCACGTACAGCAGCGGGGAGCCGGCGAAGTTGCGTTTCAGGTGCGCGGCGTTGCCCGCCTCGCGCAGCAGATCCAATTCGTCGAGCACGGTTTTGCGGTATTCGCGCACCACTTCGATGGGACGTACCGGCCGCGACTCGATCCAGTATTGTTCAGCGAGCGCCGCCAGAGTCGCCAATACCTCGAGATCGAGATCGATGACTTCGCGCATGCCCGGGCGCAGCACCTTGACCACGACTTCCTGGCCACTCTTTAAAGTCGCGGCATGCACTTGAGCAATGGATGCGGCCGCGAGCGGCGACGCATCGAAGCTGCCGAAGACTTGATCAAGCGGGTTGCCCAAAGCGCGCTCGACCATGGCGGCGGCGATGGCGCCATCGAATGGCGGCACCCGGTCTTGCAGCTTGGCCAACTCGTCGGCGATATCCGCCGGCAGCAAGTCGCGGCGCGTCGACAGCGCCTGGCCGAATTTCACGAAGATCGGTCCGAGTTCCTCGAGCGCGAGCCGCAGACGCTCGCCGCGGGTCAGCCCTAGGCTGCGTTGAAACCAAGTCCAGGGCGACAGGAAATATAAAAAGCGCAGCGGACGGTAGAGGTGCGTGGCGCGCACGAAATCATCGAGTCGATGGCGCACCAGCGCC
>CAZZWE010000013.1:24621-49777 GCA_964657675.1 uncultured Steroidobacteraceae bacterium | reverse complement strand
GGGTCGATACCGGCCTCTCGGGCTCATCGGGTTGCCGGTGACGGCTTGCGGCCATGAGCGGTAAATCAAGATGTTAAGATGTCAGCCTGATACCAGTCGTTCGTACAAGGGCATATGTCGGTCTCATCAGAAATCAGCCTCGCTACCGGCGATGGTTCTAAATTGAGCTTTTGCATCACTGAGCGTATGGCTCAAGACACTCAATTTCTCACTACCGTTGAAACCCCGTGGCTTCGCTGTAGCGTTCCTTCGTCGACATACATGTGCGGTCCTCCTACGACATTTTTCGCCGAACTTGCTGCCAACTGGAAAGGGTGGAACGATGAAAAGCGCTGGGCCGATCTTGAGAGTCGCGTCTCTTTGGCGGCGACCGCTGACTCGCTCGGTCACATAACCATCAAGGTGGCGTTGAGGGGACCAAACTTTCAGGATCGCGCTGAAGTCCGACTCACGTTTGAGGCCGGAGCGCTCGAAAATATGAGCCTCGCTATGGCGTCCATTTTCTTACGTGATTGAATCGTATGAATAGACAAACGCCACCAGCGCCGCCTGGTTGGAATAAGACGATTCAAGACGTTTTCGACGAAGCAAAGAAATCCGGGTCGACTGTCGGCTCACCAGAAGTTGACTGGGCGAGAGATTACGAACGGAGCCTCATTCAGCCGGGGACGAGGTTTCCAAAGAAGGGCGATATCTACGAGGCAATTGGAGATGTCGATGTGAGTTATCTAACCAGCTGCTCGGCGCCTCTCACGGGCGGTGGGTCGGGAGTCCTCAAGCGCGGGGAACAAGTGCTTATCAATTACGAGCCTCTCCCTCGACCGATTGCCGCTAACGCGAAAGCGATCAACTACACTCGGGTAGAAGAAGATATGGTGTCAGAGAGTGATCGCTCGAATAAGAAATATGCGGGATTTTATCTCGTATTGAGAACCCTGGAATTGAGTCGCAACTTTAAGTTGGTTTACGAAGAACCTACGCCAGCCGAATACCAGGGTGAGCCTGACCTGCCGGCAGCTAAATAGGAGTGTTCGGAGAGATTTTAAGTTCCGGTTAGCTGTCGCTCACGACCGGCAGCTCCGGGTCGAAACAAGAATTGCGACAAGGGATTGCGTGATTGAGTAAGTCATCGAGAATAATAGCCGTTCTCGCTTGGTGCATTGCGGGAATTGTCTTGGCGTGGCTGCCGGTGGCGATGCTTTGCAGCGTTCCTCAAACCAAATTCTCGAACGCTTGCGGACACAATGCCGTGTATTGGTTTTTGCTAACCATCCCTGGGGGCTTCACGCTATCGGCGTATCTCATCCGGCGATTGTATTCCCGATGGCGAAGAAAATGACTATGCTCATGTTGATGTTGAGCAGGTTGGATTCCTGCGAGCGGACGCTGGCGACGGGCAACTTCGGGTCGGTGGCCGCCATTGGAATGATGCCTCCGATTTGGAAAACTGCGAATAGCACTGATTCCTGAATCAATTTATTGAAACTACCATGTCACTCCCCATCGATCTGATGCTCGTTGAATTCGAGCGGAATCCGCCTTCCGAACTAGTGATCATCGAGAAGGCAGAAAAACAGCAGACTACAGAGACTTCTTGTTAGAGCAAAACGGTGGCGAGGGATGGGTCGGCCATAACTATGCAAGACTTTGGCGAGCCGAAGAATTGGCAGAGATGAATGAGCCTTACATGATCACAGGGCTCGCTCCGGCGATCTTGGCCATTGGATCTAATGGAGGAGGCGAAGCATACGCATTTGACAGGCGTACTGCAGAACCATCTCTTGTGTTGATTCCCCTCGTATGCATAGAGCTTGATGAAGCTATCCCAATTGCGAAAAGCTTTCATGGCATGGCCGGCCTCATTGCCGCCCCTATTTATTATGCGTATCTCAAACGTGAGTTAATCGACGCTGATCTGATCTAAGCCCGAGTCACGTCCGCTTCACGGCAGACCGGAGTGTCGGCACCACCCTCTTCATCCGTAATCTTGCTCCAGGGTGCACCAAATCGGAATGGGGCTTCCAGCATCTCGAAATAATCTACTGTCACGGCGTAACCCTTGGCTTCTAACGGGTCCAGCCTGGTGTCGGTGGGCACCAACGAAAGCTCAATTGGATAGACAGCTGCCTTTAGTTCGCCGCCGTCGTTTGCACGAAACGCTTGAACGTCGCGTAACGTGAGGACGGGGTCGAGCCGGCCTCCAGCCCCTTGGTTGTCCGGTCCGTGATTATCAATCTGGGGCGTAAATAGTCGGTGAGATTTGCTAGCGAAAGGATTGGATGAAACTGCTTGCAACACCGCAAATGTAGTCACGGTACCCGCAACCCCCAGCGCAATGAGCAATACCGTCCAAGCGGTGACGAGCTTTTGATTCAAAAGGCTTCGAAGACCGAGCTCTACGTAGTAGGAGAACATCAGTAACCCCTTGCGAGCAGCCTGCATGTGTAACCGTCATTTTGTTGCGGGAATTCCAATTGCCAGTGCCTCAATTTTCTTCGCGACTCCCTGCGCGCCGACATCCTTACCAATCGCGTTGGATAACACCACCACGGTGGCATGGTCATCGGGAAACTCCGACAACGAGGCACTAAACCCATAGATGCCGCCGCCATGATCGACCTTCCGATGGCCTTCCATCTCAGATAAGAAAAGCGCATAGCCGTATTCGGGGTGCCCCTTCATTGGAGCGCCTGCCGTCTCCATTTTCTTGGCCATGGCAGGTCCCGATGTAGCGCCGCTGTTTAGCTTGCCGGGAGCCAGCATCGCCGCGAGGGTGGCCGGCTTGAGAACCTTGCCGCCGTACAACGCGGTATTCCATTTGGCGAGATCCGTGGCAGTTGAGCGTATTGACCCTGCCGCGCCAGGAATGGACATCGATATAAAAGGCGCGTTCGTAAATTTCCCGGGTCCCGCGCCAGAATAGCCGCGCACCCGGCCTAGTACGATTTCCGTCTCGTCATCGAGTGCGCTGTGCGTCATTCCGAGCGGTCCGAAGAATCTGGTTTGGAAGACCTTGCTGAGAGATTCGCCCGAGACCTTCTCAATAACACCGCCCAAAATAAAATACGCGGAATTACTGTACGACCAATCCGTTCCCGGTTCAAAGTCCTGGGTTTTGGGCAGCTTGGCAATGAATTCGACCATCTCATCCGTGGTCCGATGCACCATGCCCTCATTCGCGAAGCTGGCATCGTCGGTGTAACTATGAATGCCAGAGGTGTGGTGCAGCATTTGCTCCAAGGTGATATCGCCGGCCCTGGGAAAGTTCGGGTAGTACTTCGAGAGCTTATCCTGCGTCGAGAGCTTGCCCTGTTCAGCCAATAGAAGGAGTGCGGCGGCGGTAAATTGTTTGGTGACCGAACCTACCCGAAAGACGCTTTCGTTGGTGACTCGCACGCCCTGCTCCAGATTTGCGGAGCCGTAGCCCTTCACCAGCAGCGCTTTACCCTCCTTGAACACGGCCACTTGGAGTCCAGGACTTTGTCCAGAAGTCACTGCGGCCGTTGCTACTTGGTCAATGGCCGCGACGGCGGGGTTGGTTTCCGACGTTTTAGCGTGAGTTGTAACCGCGAACGTCGAAAGCGCAGTGATAATGCTGGCTGCGGCAAAAGCCTTAATGGAGTGATTGATAGGTATCCCCGTCATTTTGAGTTGAATTTTCGCAATATGCCATTCATGAAGACCATTCGTCTCGCGCTTGCGGTTAAAGTCTTGCGGCTTCGTCAAGACCACTCGACGCACATCGATCGAGGTTGACGGAATTCGTAGCCCTCGGGAATGGCCTGTGCATCCTTCGCCAGTCGCAGGCCCCTTAACTCTTGGACCAGTAATTGCAGTCCGATACAGGCTTCGGTTTTCGCCAGATTGAACCCAAGACACCCGTGCACCCCGGTTGCGAAGGCAATGTGCCGATGCGAATTGGGGCGGTCGATGTCGAATACCTCCGGCAACGTGAACTGCTCGGCATCTCGGTTGGCAGCTCCCAGCATGCAATTGACGACGTCACCTTTCCTGAATTGCACGCCCTTAAACGTAGCGTCGCGGGTGACATGCCGCGTTGCGGATTGGACGGGGCTCTGCCATCGCAAGGTTTCCTCGACCACCCGCCCCACGAGCTTTGGCTCCGCACGGACTCGATCAAGTACTTCCGGATGCGTGAACAGCGCCCATAGGGAATTTAGAATCAGGGCTTCGACCGTAGAGATGCCGCCGAACATGATGATCAGCATGTTACGGCGAATTTCTGCATCGCTGAGTCGTTCCGGCGCGCAGGCATTGACCAGTTTGCCGAGCAGCGTCCGGGCGCCGCCCTCCTCGGCGGCCTGCCGCATAAAGCCGCTGAGAAATTCATGGCACTCGGCCACATTTTTGCGGGCTTCCACCCGTACAGATTCAGAGCCGGCAAAGTTAGAGAGCGCTCGCTCAAAACTGTCGTACCAGCGACGCATGGCAAACTCCGCGTCAAGCGGAATCCCGAATGCCATCAGTATGGTCTGCACCGGCAAGCGGGCTGCGAATGCGGGCCGCAAGTCGGCAGTACGGTGGGATCTCAGTCCGTCGATCAGCGATCGGCAGCAGTCGTGAATCGCCGCCTCTAAATTCGCCCGCAAATGGCTCGGTGAAAAGCTCGGCTGCACCGGACGGCGGTACTTGTCGTGCTCCGCGCCCTCAGTCGTGAGCATTTGAGCCCCGAAGGTATCGAAAATCAAGGAATTCGGCCAGGCGGTCGTAAAGCCATCGGCATCCAACAAGATCGTGCGCACGTCTTCATAGCGCGTGACGTACCACATGTTCAACGCGCTGATCCAACTGACAGGCTCTTCGGCCTGCAGCTTTGCGTAAATCGGATAAGGGTCTTTGGTGAGGTCTTCCAATGAGATCGCTGCGCCCAATTGAGATTGGGCGCGGATTTTGATCGAGCTGCTAGCTAAGGCTCCAATTGAGGCGCCAATCCCTATCGCTTCGCCCGACACCGGCTACCCCTTGTGCTCAAAGCCAATCTGACAGCATTTTTTATCACAAATTTGCGAGCAGCAGTCGCAGCAAGAGTCAGCTCACTCGGCGGCTACGCGCTGAGCATTGGCGACCTCGCGCTCAGCCTGGGTAAAGCCGTAGTCCGGAACGGTTTCCCCGACTCGGCTCGAGATCTCATCCCAATGCTGGATCACTTGCTCGCCTGCATCGGCTGCGCCTCCAATGTAGCTCCCTTGGGTCAGCGTAATATTGGCCGTCTCAAAGTGGCCGGCGCCGGCGCACAAGATGGATCGAGTAGGCGCGTGCTCGCCCACCAATGCCAGCAGTCCCGGACTGACCAGCGCTGGGTCGAGCAGCTTCAATTGGTTTTCGGACAAAACGCCTTGGGTCATCGCGGTGGCGGCGGTAGGGGCTAAGCAATTCACTTTGATTCCATACTTCTCGCCCTCGATGGCAAGTGTCTGCATGAAGCCTACCAGTGCCATTTTTGCAGCTCCATAATTGGATTGTCCGAAGTTTCCGTATAGTCCCGACGAGGATGTGGTCATCACAACGCGGCCGTAACGCTGCTCGCGCATAATATCCCAAACCGCCTTGGTGCAGATCATCGCACCCATCAAGTGCACCTCGACGACCAAGCGGAAATCTTCGATGCTCATCTTGGCGAAGCTCTTGTCACGCAGAATACCTGCGTTGTTCACCAGAATATCGACACGGCCCCAGCGCTGCATCGTCTGTCGAACCAGTGCACTGATACCCGCCTCGTCGGTGACCGACGAGGCGATTGCCATGGCTTCCAAACCCGCGGATGAAATCTCCGCGGCTACGCGATCTGCACTGTCTTGCGCCACATCGTTAATAACAACCTTCGCGCCCTGCCGTGCGAGATACATGGCATGTGACCGGCCGAGTCCGCCGCCGGCGCCCGTCACGATTGCAATACGACCCTTGACTGACATGTTCTCTCCTAATTAACGTCGCGCTTTGTGGGATTTCTTGCGGCATATCGCGAGAAAGCCGGCAGCCATGAAAGTCGCCATACGCTCCTTCACTGCGAGGAAATCGCCCGATTGGCATACGCCGCCGGATAGTTTATCGATGCGTCCGGTGCGCGCCAGCGTGTGCATGAATGCGCCGGTGACAAAATGGTAGCTCCAGAAGAGGTCTTCCTTGCTGCAGTCGGGGAGCGCTTTTTTAAGGAGTCCTATGAGGCGCAGTACCACGGGGTCGAAGTGCTCATCCATCAGTTCTGCGCCCCACTCTGGAGTATTCGCAACTTGTGCGCCAAGCGCCGCATAGTTCCTCCAGCGCTCCCCTCCTTCGATATAAAGGTCGAGATCGGTGTCCAAGAAAGCCCGCAAGGCGCCTTCGACCGTGGGCTTGGTGCCGCTCGCCGCTTCATATTCTTCTAACGCCTTCATGCGGCGTTCGCTGGTAATGACGGCTCGTCGGGCGAAAACCGCATCGAACAGTTTTTTCTTGTCTTTGAAGTAATAGTTGAGCAGGGTGTGATGCACGCCAACACACTTGGAGACATCTTTTAACGTGACGCCGTAAAGTCCATGTTTCGAGAACAGCGCTTCAGCGGCGTCCAGAATCTGTTCAATCGTCTCAGCGCGCTGCTCCGCTTTGGTGGGCGGCCGCGCGGGTTTCAGGTTCTTCTTGGGCATTAATTACAGTCACTGTACACTTCTCGGAGCGCCATCTTATCGATCTTACCCGTTGCCGCCAAAGGCATGCGCTCCAGGCGGAAAATTGCGTCCGGAATCCACCAGGACGCCACCCGGCCTTGCAGCGGTGCGAGGATTGCTTCATCGCTGACCGTATCATCGCCCCGCATCTGGACCACCAAAATGGGGCGCTCGCCCCACTTCGCATCGGTTCGACCGATTACGGCCGCGAGTGCGACTGCGGGGAGTGAACCGACCAGCGCTTCAATTTCCACGGGATTGATCCATTCGCCGCCCGATTTGATCAGGTCCTTGGCGCGCCCGACGATCATCAAGTTTCCATCAGCATCAATCCTCGCAAGATCGCCGGTCGGAAACCAACCTTCGCTGTCGGTGGCCGGCTCGGTTTCGCCGAAATATCGCTCGATCACGGCGGTCCCCCGGACCCGCAGATGGCCCTCGACGTTGCGTTGCTGCGGCAATGCCAATCCCTCAGCGTCGGTAATCAGCAAATCAACTCCTACTGCTGGACGTCCCGATGCAGCCGCCGAGCGCGACGCCAAATTAGGTGGAGCGACCGTGCCGGACGGCGATAGCTCGGTCATACCCCAGCTAGTCTGTATCAGCACGCCCATCCGATCCTCGATGCGCGCCATCAGACCGGCTGCCAAAGGCGCTCCCCCCATGACGATGCGCTTTAGGGACTTCAGCTTCTCGCCCGTGGTCTCAAGATGCTCGAGAAGTCCCAGCCAAACCGTAGGCACTCCCACGGCAACGGTGACGTCCTCAGCGGCAATCAGGCGCGCAATCCTGCCGCCATCGGCATGACGCCCAGGCAGAACAAGCTTTGCACCGACGGCAGGTACCGCAAAGGGCAACCCCCAGCCGTTGGCGTGAAACATCGGCACAACCGCCAGAACGCTGTCGGTCGCCGTAAATCCCATCACGTCGGCTTGCAGCAGACGCAAGGTATGCAAATAGCTTGAGCGGTGGGTGTACGTGACACCCTTCGGTGCGCCCGTGGTGCCTGAGGTGAAGCACAGGCCCGAAGGCGCAGTCTCCTCGAATTCACCCCAAGCCGCCTCACCTTGCTCGTTGTCAATCAAAGGATCAAGTGCGCCGATTGTCGCTCTGCCGTTCGCTTTTGTTGCAGTGGCGTCGGACGCTGCATCGATGATCAATAGGTGTTCTATGGTCGGCACTTGCGCGGCGATGTCCCGGGCGAGCGTCATCAAGTCCGCGCTCACAAACAGGATGCGGGCTTTTGATTTGACCACCATTGAGACGAGCTGCGCCGAGAGTAGCCGCGGATTGAGCGTGTGGCAGATGGCCCCCATACCCATGATGGCATACCAAGCTTCGACGTGCCCTTGACTGTTCCAAGCCAGGGTCGCGATGTGATCCCCGGCTTGCGCATTGAGACCGGCCAGCACCGCCGAGATCTTTAAGCTGCGCGTTTTGAGTTCCGCATAACCGATGCGTTTGCTCTCGCCTTGCTCGCGCGCCGTGACGACTTGCGCCCGCGGATGCCACTTGGCGGCGTGACTTAAGAACTTGTCGAGTGTCAACGCGAACGGCTGCATGCCGCCGGCGATCATTCGCATTCTTTGGCCTCAATCGGCAGCGCCGGCGAAACCACGCCGATGTTCCAATTCCAGGGAAGACCGCCCTTCGCGCGGCGTCGACATACCACCTGCTCGTGGAGTTCATACATGCCGGGCAACAAACGAGTCGCGGGTTGCGGCGTGTCGGCGAAGTGCATGTAGGCCCGTTGCGTACCGTAGGCGTCCCAGGGCGGCAACTGCGCAACTTGCATGTTGCCCGCTCGGGCAAACGCCGCCCAATAAGCCGTCATGATCTCCGACAGCCGAACCTGCGCGGGTTCGGCAGAAATCTTCGGCCAGAAGGGCGGCGTACGATCCGCCGTGCCAAAAACATAGGGAACTTCGCTGGCATGAAAGGCGTGAAGACCGGCCTCGTCGGCCGCTGGGTAGCCATGATCAAAGAAATACAGATAGGACGGAACACCGAGCTGCGTCTGCTTTCTGATCAGACGCTCGCTGGTCCAGCCATAGATGGCATCTCGCGCAACCGCCAGCGAACTCTCCGCCAGATCGGTCGCAGGATAGAGCTGCAGGTAGGCGTCGGCCAAGTCAGCATACCGTTCGCGAATCTTTGCAATGTAGGTGGCGGCATCCGGTTGCGTCGGCGGCGCGAGAAACCGCAGCGAGCGAATTTCACCGCTGTTAAAGCCCGCCATGATCGGCACCTTGGCTTGCTCACCGCGGTCGAATACCTCGACCAACTGTCGAGGCAGGATGCGCCCATCGATCGTTCCAAATGCCAAATAGCCGGCAGGACCTGCGGCATTGGTGAGATCGGCAGCGCTCATTGCTCGCAAAGCGGCCAGGTTCGAGGCCCGAAGTTTGCCGGCGAGAGCAAGACCGCTGGCTTCGGCCGGCGGGTCGCCGTAGTGCGATCCTTTGAGCTCGGGCGTGGAAATCATGTAAGCACTTTGCGCAATGGCCTTGGCAAACAAACTGCGCGCCGGCGGCGAGGCCAATAGATACATGACGCTAAGGCCGCCCGCCGATTCGCCAGCGATGGTGACGTTCGCAGTATCGCCGCCAAAGGCCGCGATGTTATTTTTCACCCAAGTCAGTGCGGCAATTTGATCGAGCAGGCCGTAGTTGCCCGAGATTCCTTGGCTCGATTCCGCGCTGAGTTCCGGATGCGCCAGATAACCCAACACGCCGAGTCGATAGTTGATTGACACGACCACCAAGCCGCGCTTCGCCAAGGCGGCTCCATCGTAGACGGTCTCGCTGCTAGAACCCGTCGTCAATGCCCCGCCGTGAATCCATACCAGCACCGGCGCCTTGCGTGCGCTTACCGGCGCCCAAATATTGAGCGACAGACAATCCTCGCTCATCACGACAGGATCATCGGCGTAGATATTGCCGGGACCGGACTTTGGTTGGTAGCAGGCCGGACCGAATTGGGTGGCGTTGCGCTCCGCCTTCCACATCGGCATAGGTTGCGGCGGCTTCCAGCGAAGAGATCCAACCGGCGCGAGCGCGTAAGGCACCCCCTTGAATACGTGGAGTTCACCTTGTTGGGCGCCCCGCACGCTACCAGCCGGCGCGTGAACCACGGGCGCACACTGCACCGTAGCTGCCATGCCTAATGCGGCAGCTAAGGTCAAACTTCGGGAGATGCGTTTCATCTTCTAGAAGTTGTAGTTCGCGCGCACACCGATCGTCCGCGGCTGTAGGCGTCCATAGCGGCTGGCGATGAAAGCTTCCGGATGAACATAGGCAATGGCGGCGCTGTCGAACACATTTTCGCAGTATGGCGAAACGGTTAGTTTTCGATCGATGACGAAACGGAAGTTGGTGTTCACCGTGTTGTAGGTGTCCGTGTAGCCATAGGTTGCGCTGCCAACACCCGGCTCACCCGGGACGTCGGGGAAGGAATTCGGGAAGGATCCCACATGCTGCAGTGAGGCAGACCAACCGGCCTTCACTCGTGCCGACAAATCGATGGCATAGTCGACATTCAACGCGCCTTGCAATATCGGCGAAGATAAACGCGCGCCATCCACTGCGCCAGAGATAGCCGCTTCTTCGGCGGACAACTGCGTCACTCGCGCATGGTTATACGAGCCATTGAGCCCGACAGTCAGGCCAGGAACGGGGATTGCCGTGATTTCAAGCTCCAAGCCCTTGCTTTTCGCACCACCGATATTGGTTGCGAATTGAATGGAGTCAGAGACACGGTTTGCCTGGACTTGAATGTTCTTCCAATCAATGTAGTAAACCGCCACATTGGCATTGAGACGGCCGTTGAGCCACGAACTCTTCGCGCCTAATTCGTAATTCTTGAGGTTATCCGAGGTCGCACCCGCGGGAATAATGATGTCCTTCGGATTTACGATGCTCGCTTGACCCGCCTGGGCGTTAATGACCGGAGAACGAAACCCGGTCGATATCGTGGCATAGGTCGTCAAGTTGGACGAAGGTTTATACGAGACGCTGCCTTTGTAGGAGGGCTTGGTCGCCTCCGCTTTTGGCCCTGGGCCCGCCACTATTGGCGTTATCGTCAGCGGACCACTGACCCCCGTGAGCGCATTGACGAAATAGTTGCTGTTGAAACCGTTGCCGTCATCGAAGCCTTGAGCGGAAACGCGGCCATAGCGCAGACCGGCCGTGACCCAAAACTGATCATTGATGTGATAGGTGACATCGCCAAAACCCGCGAGCTCGCTGGAATCCGTGTGCGTGTAATCCGCCGAGAAATATTGTTCCGGAAGTCCCGGCAGACCTGGAAGCCCCGTGATGCCCGCAGCTTCCAGAAACGCTACCGAGGAGCGTTCATATGAATTGACATGTTGGCGTCGGTTTAAATCAAACAAGCCGATGACCCAGTCGAAGGGGCCACCCGGATTCGAGGCCAGTCGCGCCTCTTCGACAAACGTCCTCTGATATCCAAAATCGTCCAGTCCGAACGGAAGTAATCCGCCAAAGGTCCCCGCAAGGTCGACGACAAAGTCCTGGTCGAAACGTGAGTAGGTGGTCGAACTCGTGAAATTGGCGAAGTCAAATTGATAGTTCAAGGTGAGATTGTAGTTCGTGAGCTTGCCTGAATAAATGTCAGGCTCATTGGAGTCCCGCACGTACAGACCCAGCGACGGACTTGTGAGTGAAGCATCCTTCGGAACGCTGTCCTCGTATGAGATCAGGAATTTCGCTGAGAGCCGATCCGTTGGCTTATACAGCAATACCGCCCGAGCTCCACCATCTTCCAATAGATTCGAATCTTTGATTCCCGTGCCGATATTGTCGACCCAACCATCCTCATGCCGATAGAAGCCGACGATCCGTAGGGCCAGCACGTCATTGATCAATGGCAGGTTGACCATGCCGTCATAACGTTGACGCCACGAGTCCCAGCCAGAGCCGGTGACGCCGTAATCGACCTGAGTCGATGCTTCGAACTTGGTCAGATCCGGGCTCTTGGTCAGAATGCGCAGTGCCCCGGAGAGCGAGCCCGAGCCGAACAATGTACCCTGCGGACCCCGCAAGAACTCTACGCGTTCAACGTCGTAAAGGTTGGGATTGAGCGTGGTCGTGTTGCCGATGGTTGAGATCGGCAATTCGTCGATGTAAATGGCCACCGTGCTTTGCAGATTCGCGCCATAACTGTTGGTCGCGATACCCCGCGCGGTGAAGTTATTGAAATTGTCGGTCTGCTTGTTGAGGACCACACCCGGAGTCTGTAGGGCCAGGCCCTCATAACCGACAATCCCCTTGTCATTCAGGTCTTGCTGCGAAAATGCGGTCACGCTAAGCGGGACGTCCTGAAGCCGCTCGGGACGCCGCGTTGCCGTCACCATGATCTCTTCAAGTTGCGAGTTTGACTGTGCCTCACTGACCGGTTGGGCGGTCTGCGCATGGGCAATCGAAAAGATAGCGCTTGGTGCAAACGCGAACGCCAGCCCGCGAAGAATCGTCTTCATAGTAGCTCCCCGTTACTTTGCGCCTGTTGAACTTTCGGCGCTTCTGAGCGCAAAAGTACGGCGATGGAACGGATAAGTCAATACTCACTCGCTTGCGTGTGAATATAACGAGAGAACCTTTGCTAGCTAGAATTCGCTGGGTGGGGAAAATCGAAGCGCTCACCGCTGCGCCTTGTCCTCGCAGCGCGGCGGTCAAGACCAACGCCGCAAACGCGGGCCCCACCGAAATCCTCAGACGATTTTGGGGCGAATGCCGGGCGAAACCGCGGGCTGCCATGAGCGCGATGGGTGCCGCCCGCCCCTCTGGCCAGTGCTCCACGAAGTGCCGCTATTAACCCACTATTGGAGGATTAGGTCTTCTCAACGACGACGCGGCCTTGCGCGTTGATATATACGTGGTAGTGATTACCGTCTTTACACGCCACATTGTAGTCGCTGTCGGCTTTTCGAGTCTTTTGCGCAATATCGCTGCATGCGTATCCCTGCAAGACGATGGTCGCTTTGAGGTCTCCGCCGATATCTGCGGCACCCGCCAGGGGCGAATACAGCGTGACTGCGACGGCGCATGCGGCGAAACGCATTTCGGCATTCAGCATAAAATTCTCCTTGAGCTTCACAATGACAAAAAGGATTCTTTGTTCGACAACTTGTCCCAGATGGCGCCGCGTGAGGCAGCAATGGATGAGGCCAATGTCGCGTCGTCATTTTGAACCAAGGTCACTACCTTCAGTAGCAACCCGTCGAACCGCCCGTGCAAATCATCCAGGGTCGGCGGCACGTGCCCCGCGTAGTATCCACGAAATGCATTCAGCAAATCATCAGCCTGGTTTTTGATGGATAGTTTGGTGAAGACGCCAATTGCGGAGGTATCGCGAAGTCGCTGTTCCATCGCTTTGAAATCAAGCTGTGGCTTTGGCGCGCTGGCCGCTGAGGCTGGGCGCTCAGGGGTCGCAGCGGGCTTTACGGACGTGCTTGGCGGGGGCTTTTGTTGGCTTGACTTGGGCAGGTTGGCAGCGCGCGCGGGCGCCGGCGGCGCAGGCTTGGTGGGCGCCGTGTCCTCAGATTGTGTCGTTTCGACTGGCTTGGTAGGCGCGGCTATGGACTGCTCGGAAGCGTCGGGTGCGGGCTGCGGCTTCGACACGGTCGTTAGCGGAGACGGTGCAGCCGTTTGCGCGGCAGCGTTGTCCTGCGGGTGGGCGAAATGGGCGCAAGCGCTGAGCAATCCCCCCAGCAAAACCAAAGCGGAAATCGCTGTATGCATAGGCATCTCGTCTACCCCCGTTTAAAAGGTGCTACCAACGCGTCGGTTTGGGATTGCGCTCATCGAAGCCCATCTGATGCCAATAGGGGTAGGCCGGAGGACGGTGGCTGGCATCGTCCAAGATCTTGATATGCTCCGCCTCGAGCGTCCAACCTACCGCGCCAAGATTTTCTCGCAGTTGTTTTTCATTGCGCGCACCGACCACGATGTTGGCGACTGAAGGTCGACTGAGCAACCACGCCAGCGCGATCTGGCTTACGGACTTGCCGGTCGCGGCGGCAACCTTATCCAACGCGTCAATGACGTTGAATAGATAATCGTCTTCAACTGACGGCCCACCCACCGCCCCACCTTGCGCAATGCGTCCCTCTGAAGCTTGCTGGCCGCGACGGATCTTGCCCGTCAAACGACCCCAGCCCAAAGGACTCCACACCATCGTGGCCAGACCTTGATCAAGTGCGAGCGGCATCAACTCATGTTCGTATTCGCGTCCAACCAAAGAATAATAGCCTTGATACGCCACATATCGGGCCAGTCCACCCGCGTTGGACGTGGCAAGACTCTTCATCATGTGCCAACCTGAAAAATTCGAGGCACCGATGTAGCGGATCTTTCCGGAGGATATGAGGTCGTCCAATGCGCGTAGCGTCTCCTCTACGGGAGTCAGCGCGTCAAAACCATGCATGAAATACAGATCGATGTAATCCGTCTGCAGGCGCGTGAGACTCGCCTCCACCGCCCGAATAATGTGAAATCGTGAAGAACCCACATCGTTAGGTCCAGCACCGCTGCGGAAGCTCGTCTTCGTCGAGATCAATGCACGGTCACGCCGGCCTTTAAGGGCGGCTCCCAAAATTTCCTCCGAGGTGCCATCCGCATAGATATCCGCGGTGTCGAACAAAGTGACGCCTGCTTCTAGGCAGATGCTGATCAATCGGCTGGCTTCTTCGACGTCGGTCTTGCCCCATTTTTCAAAAAACGCATTCGGTTTAGAACCGACGAAGGTGCCGGTACCAAAGCTTAAAACGGGAACCATAAGCCCGGAGTGTCCGAGCTGGCGATATTCCATGGGAGTACGTCCTGTTGGTTAGAAACTTACGAATTGCTGTGCCAGAGCATTATTTTGCCACCGGGCACGCAACATCATCGCCCTCCCGCGCTCATTCAACAACCAACTGCTGTGCTGCGTCATCTACGCGTGCCTAATCCGCCGGGGTTTGCTAGGATTGCGTGCATGAATCACCTGATCAATGCGGCGATTACCCGCCCGGCTTTCACCGAAAGCCGGGGCACTGTCGGTAACCGTATAGCCGCTAGATTGAGGATTGATTCATGTGCGCAGAAACTTATTCTCGTTCCCGACTACGCGTAGTCGCTGACTCCGATCCCGGCGTTATTGCCCGGGTCTTGGAGCGATTCCAAAACCTGAATGTATTGCCACGGCGAGTTCATATGGAGCTTGGCAGTAATGATTTGCTGCACATCGAAGTCGATGTATTCGGCCTAGACGCCGCCCAACGCAAATTCATCGTGACCAAAGTGACTCAAGCGGTATGCGTGGTGACGGCCTATTGGCATGAGCTTTGATGCTCCTCGGCTTGTATCTGACAGGTTGGTTTACCGTCGCCACCAGATAACTCGCGCGGTCAGGCAGCGCGCAAGGCTTCCGCGACGGGCAATCGAGCGGCCCGCAGTGCCGGAAAGAAACCACCCAATAGACCGATGACACACGCCCAGATGATACCCGTGGCAATGAGCGTCTTTGTCACCGTGAGCTGAAAAACCACCTGCGCAAAAGCGGCGCCGAGCGTGCTTACGGTGTGACCATTGAAGAACACCCAGGCGAGCGAGGCACCAATGATGCCCCCCAGTAACGCCAGGAGTAAGGACTCGATCATGACTCCCATTAGCACAGGGAGCGCACCGAAACCGATAGCGCGCAATGTTGCGATCTCCAACCCCCGCGCGGCGACCGCGGAGTACATGGTGTTCAGGGCGCCAAACATGGCTCCGATGGCCATGATGACCGCCACGGTGGTGCCCACGATGTTGATGGTATTGGTGAGGCCGGCAGACTGAGCTGCGTAATAGGCTTTCTCCCGCTGAACATCCACAGTCAGCTGGGGGTCGCTGGTTAGGGAATCCTTGAAAGCCGAAAACGCATCGGCACTTGTGAGCAATCCCACAGCCGAACTGTAACCGGTACGTTCAATCGAAGAGGAAACGGTATCGGCATCAGCCAAAAGCTCCGATTCATGCACATCGCCATTGCTCGAAAAAATGCCGGTCACCGTCCAATCCGCATTTCGCAAACGCAGCACACTGCCGACGGTGAGGCCGCGAAATTGTTTGCTCGCCCCCACTCCGGCGATCAATTCGCGCACCGCCGGGCGGAACATGGTCCCGGCAATGATTTTCAGTTCGGGGCGAACTTCCAGCACCTTAAGCCCTACGCCGCGCATGGTCACATTCGCATCCGTTCCGGTATCGGCTTTCGGCACGTTGACCACCGTCACGACTTCGTTCGACAACAGCGCCTTGCCCTGAGAGTCTTTCGCCAATCCAGGCGCATTGCTGATGGTGGCGATGTCGGTGGTGGTCAAGTTGCTGTTCAACTCCGCGTCCGAGCCGCCACGCAGCACGATCACGCGGTCATCTCGGCCGCTGTCGGACAGGGTGTGCTTAAATCCGGCTCCCATCGCCAGGACTGAAATCAGCACCGCGACCACGCCTGCAATGCCAATGACGATGACGCTGGAGGCGCCGAAGCGCTGCGGAATCGACTGCAGGCTCATGGCAATAATGGCGAACAACTGTTTGAACACAAATGGGTCCTCGGTTCTGCTCAGTGCTTGCCCGATAAAGCGTCGACAATGTTGAGCCGCTTGGCCCGCAGCGCCGGCGGCACGCCCACAATCAAGGCCAGCAAAATCGCTGCGCCCAGTCCCGGAATAAGCGCCACGGGATTCAGTTGAACGCCTTGAAGAGCCTGGCCGATGATGGGCAGCGCGCCAAAACTCAATGCAAGCCCGATCACCGCGGCAAACAGGCAAAGCAGCAGGGACTCGGCAATCACCAAGGCCAATACCTTGCCATCGGTGAAGCCTAAGGTCTTAAGCACTGCAAGCTCTGGGATGCGTTCGCGCACCGACTGCATCATCGTATTACCGGTTAGGAACAGCAGGGTGAAAAATACGGCGCCGAGTATTGCGCGCAGCACGAAGCCAATGTCGCCAATCTGCTTGATGAAGGTCATGGCAAAATCGTTGGCCGGCTGAGTTTTGGTTTCATTCGGTGAATTGGCGAACAAGGCGTCAATCTTACCGGCGATATCCGCAGAGTTCGCCGGATTATCGACTCGCTCCTCAATCCAGCCGACGGTGCCTTTGCCGAAGCTGCGACCCTCGTCGAAAAGCTCATAATGAAAAAATAGCGTGTTTGCCTGCGCAGTGGCCTGTGTCTGATCTTTCACATCGAAAGTACCCACGATGTCGAAGCTCCAGTCTAACGAGCCGCTTTTTTGAGTCCAAATCGTCGAATGAATGGGCACTTTTTGTCCCACTTTCCAGCCGAACTTTTTCATCAAGGCGACGTTCACCAATGCGCCGCTGCGTGTGCTGACGTAATTTCGCATTTCCTCGGCATCGACGCTAAAGTCCTCCTTGTGCAACTTGAAATAGCTGTCGGCATCGATCGGCAGCGCAAAGATGAAATTCTTCGGTTCCTGGTAGTACCCGCCGAACCACGTCAGCCAAGTAACGTCGGTAACGCCGGGAACGGAACGAATCTCGTTCAGATCTGCGAAAGGCAGCGACAGCGTGATCGAGTACTTATTGGTGGAGATCAGCTTGTCAGCGCCCGAAGCACCGCCACTGACGTGCGAGAATGCATAGTCGACCGTCTCGAGCATGCCGAACAACAGAAATGCGATCACGATCGACAGCAACGTGAACAGCGTGCGGGTCTTCTTGCGCCATAAAGTTGCCCAGATAAGAGGGAAATATTTCATCGCCGCAATGCCCTAGGCCAAAGCCGCCGCTTCCAGCAGCGCTCCTTTGTCCATATGCAATTGCCGGCTGGCAAACTCCGCCGCCTTGGGATCGTGCGTCACCATCACAATGCTCTTGCCGTGCTCTTTATTTAAAATCTGCAGCAAATGGAGCACCTCATCCGCTGATTTTCGGTCTAAATCTCCAGTGGGCTCATCACAGACCAGCAATGTGGGATCGGCGACCAAGGCCCGCGCGATGGCGACGCGCTGCGCCTGCCCACCTGACAATTCGTTGGGCTTGTGCTTTGCGCGGTCCGCGATACCTACCAACGTAAGTGCGGCCAACGCATTGCCTCTGCGCTTGGCAGCCGACAAGTGAGTCAGCAGCAAAGGCAGCTCCACATTGCGTTGAGCGGTGAGCATGGGCATTAAGTTGTAGAACTGGAATACGAAACCCACGTGGTTGGCACGCCAGCGCGACAGACCGCCGCTGGAAAGCTGATCCAAACGTTGGCCCGCGACGGTGATCTCACCAGAGGTGGGAGTGTCCAAACCGCCGATGAGATTGAGCAGTGTGGTTTTTCCAGAGCCGCTGGGGCCCATCAGTGCAACGAATTCCCCTTTGGGGATTTCCAGCGTAAGCCCTTGAAGCACATCCACGCTCTGTTTGCCGCGCGTGTAGCGCTTGTGAACATTCCGCAGCGATACAATTGTTTCGCTCATGCATGAGATCCCATTATGGTTCGACGCTCACTTTGGCGCCGTCTTTTAATTGATTGAAATCGCCGATCGCTAGGCGATCCCCCGCACTCAAACCAGAGAGAACCGTGGCGTTGTTGCCGCTGCCGGCACCCAACCGGACCGCACGCCGCTCTAATATATCGCCACGCAGGATGTAAACAACGCCGGTTTGGCCAGACGCCTGCACCGCATTATTGGGAATGGATACTCCTTTAATCGATTGGCTGTCGGTCGCTTCGGGCGTCTCCGCAAGAAACGAGACGCGCACGCCCATCTCCGGCAGCACGCGAGAATCCTTCTGATCCATGCCAACCCGAACCGTTACAGTGCCCTTGCTACGGTCCGCTGTGGGAATGACCGCGATCACATGCGCGGGAATCTCCCAGTCAGGGTAGGCATTGAGTTTGGCATTAGCCTTCTGCTCCGGCCGTACGCGATTGATGAAGTTTTCATTCACATCAACCTGAAACTCCAGCGAGTCCATGTCGACGATGGTTCCGATCCCGGTTCGCGTGAATCCTCCGCCTGCAGATACGGGGGAGACCATTTCGCCAGGCTGAGCGGCTTTGACAGTTACGATGCCGGAAAACGGCGCGCGTACGATGGTGTCATCCATGTTTCGTTGCGCGACTTTCAACCCTTCGCTGACGACCTCAACGTTGCTGCGCTGAGTGGCCAGCTGCGCCTGCAGGCCGTCATAGGTGGTTTGCGCGTTGTCCACTGCGGATTGACTGACAAAGTGGCCCTGCATCAGTTTTTTCTGGCGCTCGTAGTCTCGCAGCGCATTGGCAAGATTAACTTGGGTTTCCGCGAGCGACGCTTTGGCGTAGGCCAGCTGCGCGTTGGATTGATTGAATGCTGCGCGAATATTGGTGTCATCGAGTTTGGCGATGACTTGCCCCGCCTTCACATGATCGCCCTCCTCGATGTCGAGCTCCACCATCCGGGCGGTGATCTTTGATGCCACGGTTGCCTGTCGACGCGCCACCACGTACCCCGATGCATCGAGGATGGATCCCGCGGGCGCCGCTCCGCTGACCGCCTGCGCGGTCGCCACATGCACGCGCGGTGGCCTGGGGCGCATCAGGATCCATGCCGTCACGGCACCGATGAGAATAAGAATCGCAATGGCACCGATCCAGATGCGATTGGAGCCCGACGAAGGCGGTTGGTCAGTGCGATCAATGCGCAACTGTTGAAGTAGCGCGGACTTGTCATCCATTCATTCAGCATCCCGGCCCCTAGCTCATTGATTCTAACGGGCAACTGAGCCGCTGTCGTCGTTTTCCGAGGTAACACTCGACTCAAAGCCTCTTCCCGCCCGCGCAGGCCGCCAGGTCCTACTAACGCCTGACCTGGAAGCGGATCCGGAACGCAAAGCAGGATTGCATAGGCTGGCCGTCTTCGGTGTCCGGGCGGTAATGACCAGACCCCGCCTTTGCCAAACGCAGTGCCGCGCCGTCCAGTCGAACGTTGCCGGAACTTGCGACGAGTGTTGGATCAGCCACCAGTCGACCGCCGGCGTTGACACACACTTGGATCGCGGAAGCGCCCTCCTCGCCCAATTGCTTGGAGATCGACGGGTAATAATCTTCCGTATTTGGAAAACCTGGCCCGAACCCTCCTGCCACGTGTTTTGTCATAGGGGCTGGCGGCAGCGACACCCCTGTAGTGGTGCCCGGGTCGCTCTGCTCCGGCGGTTTTTCAGTGAACTTCCAATCCGTCGCAGTCGCTGGATCCACAGGGATCACGAGCTCGGGAATCTTGAAATGGAAATCCGCGACGGGTTCAACCTGAGGGTGCGGTAACTCAGGCGGATGTTCGGGCGGAGGTTTGTCAACCGGTTGGATTTCCATGCCATGCGGGGCGCCCGCAGAATGCGTGTGTGACAGCGATGTAAACGCTAAATAAAACAACGCGAGATGTAGCGAGGCGACGATGAGAAAAGTGGTCGTGCGCTTCGAGAATCGATCGGAGTCGTTGCGTAGCTCGCTCGAAAATGGCCGGCTGCCTGCGGTTGACGATGATGCGCCCGCCATCGCCGGTTGGTACTCCCGGGCAATCACGCGAGTCGCCCACAAACAGCCCATGGCAAAACCGAACCTTGAGGCACTCGAATGTCGACTTTCAAGATCCGCCAGCCACTCCTCCTCGAGTCGTTGCGACAACGGCTGCGGCGCCTGCATCGCCGCTCGGTGGATCAGCCAAAGACTTAACCGATCGAGTGCGGAAGAATTAACCGTGTCGTGACTCATGCGAGAGCTCCTCGGCCAAAGCTTGCGAACACTTCACTGGCGCGTCTCATGCCAGTCGACGTCAGTTTGTAGAGGCGTCGTCTCGGCCTTCCAGCTTTCGAAGGATCTATTGATTCCCATTTGCTGGAAAACCAACCAGCCGCTTCCAAACGCAGCAATATCGGGTACAAAGTTCCCGAAGCGATACCGCTCCGTTGATGTACATCTGCGCCCGCCAATTGGTCCGACGGGTTCTCGAGAAAGGCTTCGAGGACTTTGAGGGTTTGCAGCGACATGCGAACTTGGCCACCTTGTTTACCCATAGTCGCAAGTCTATATAGGGGGTGAGCGAAATGCAAGTAGTCTGAGCGCTGCCAGCGCAGCAGCCTCAGCACGTAATCCCCTACCTACGCACTGAATGTACATTTCCACAGTTGGCGAAAAGCCGAACTCCCACTATGGTTCATTACGCTGCGTCGATATGAGGTTGTTGGGATCTTAACGGGGCGACAAAGACACTCATTTCTGAATCTTGGCCTGAACGCTAATCCCCCGACCTCGTATCGACGGCGGCGCCTACTTTAGGCCCCTCTGGACTCGCAAACGCTTCGCTGCCTTGTGTTCTCCGGCAAGAGCCGGCCAATCCCCGATATGCGTTACCAGTTCTGACAAGTCCTCGTGGGCTAGGCCTACATTGTTGATGGTGCTCGCGGCGATATGGTCCGACCTTACTTCTTTCGGTCGAATCTGATGTGGATTGTCAAAGTTGCTCTGCAGCGTCCCTACACTTTTATCGTGTTGGCGATGTTGATTGTCTTGATGGGCGTGTTCTCGATCCTCAACACGTCGACCGATATTTTTCCTGATATCAAGATTCCGATTGCGGCCGTGATCTGGCGCTACACGGGTTTATTGCCAGAGGAAATGGCCGACCGCATTGTTCTTTTCTCGGAACGCACGGCCCAGACAGTCGTCAACGACGTTGAGCACACCGAATCGCAATCGGTTAACGGCATTTCGGTGGTGAAATACTTCTTTCAGCCACACGCCAAGCAAGATCTCTCGTTCGCGCAGATAACCGCAGTCTCGCAAACACAGCTGCAGACCTCTCCGCCCGGGACCACGCCGCCATTTATTCTCTCGTATAACGCTTCCACGGTTCCCATTCTTCAACTGGCGCTCTCCAGCGAAACGATCCCTGAACAAGAGATCTTCGATTTAGGAAATAACATCCTGCGCACGCAGTTAGCCACTGTGGCCGGCGCATCGATACCTTTCCCGTTGGGAGGCAAGCAACGCCAAGTGCAGGTTGATCTAGACCCCAGTGCATTGCGCGCCCGCGGCCTGTCGGGCGACGATGTGGTATCAGCCATCGCAGCGCAGAATCTTATTCTTCCCGCCGGCACGGAGAAAATTGACGACAAGGAATACTTCGTCAAGCTAAACGCGAGCCCTGAGCAAATCGAATCCATGAATGATTTGCCGGTGAAGTCCACAGCCGGTGGTGGCGTGACCTATGTCCGGGATGTGGCCCACGTGCGCGATGGCTATGCTCCGCAAACCAGCGTGTCGCGTGTGGATGGCAAGCGCGCCATCCTGATGAATATCCTTAAAACTGGCGACGCATCGACCATCGATGTGATCGACGGGATCAATCAGCGTTTGGAGCCGGCGCGCGCCACCATGCCCAAGGACCTGAAATTGGTCTCCTTGAGCGATCAATCCGTTTTCGTTCGCGGCGCGATTTCTGGCGTGATACGAGAAAGTACCATCGCCGCGGCCCTGACAGGCCTCATGATTTTGCTGTTCCTCGGTAGCTGGCGCAGCACTCTGATCATCACAGTGTCGATTCCGCTGTCGATTCTTGCCTCGATCGCCTGTCTTACGGCGCTCGGCGAGACAATCAACATCATGACGTTAGGAGGCCTGGCACTGGCTGTGGGCATTCTGGTCGACGATGCAACCGTCACCATTGAGAACATCAACTTTCAATTGGAGCAAGGTAAGGAAGTCGAAGCGGCCATCCTGGATGGCGCCAAGCAAATCGCCCTCCCCGCGTTGGTCTCGACCCTGTCGATATGTATCGTCTTTGTCCCGATGTTTTTGCTGGCTGGTATCGCGCGCTACCTATTTGTGCCCTTGGCCGAGGCTGTGGTTTTCGCGATGTTGGCCTCGTACCTGCTGTCGCGCACCTTGATCCCGACGCTCGCCAACTATCTGCTGAAGAAGCATGATGAGGATGCCAAACCTTCGCGGAATTTCTTTGCCCGCATTCAGCAAAAGTTCCATCGGGCGTTCGAACGTCTCCAGCAGGTTTATCGTGCGGTATTGGAACTGGCCATCGATGGCGGCAAGTGGTTTGCGATCGCCTTCATCGGCGTCATGGCCGCCACTGCGCTGCTTGCCTTTCCGTTGGGTCCGTTGCCGGGACTGGGTCAGGACTTTTTTCCGAGCGTAGATGCGGGGCAGCTGAAATTGCACTTTCGAGCCACCACCGGCACTCGCATCGAACAGACGGCGATTTTGTGCGATCGAATAGAGAAGACCATCCGCGATGTCATTCCTGCGGCGCAGATTCAAAGCATCGTCGACAACCTCGGTCTGCCCTATAGCGGCATCAATTTGGCATACAGTACCTCGGCGCCTGTGGGTCCTGGCGATGCAGACATCTTCATCAATCTCAATAAGAAGCACTCATCCTTGGTGGACTATCAGCGCACCCTGCGTGAACGTCTAACGAAGGAGTTTCCTGACGGGCAATTTGCGTTCCTACCCGCCGACATCGTCAGTCAAATCTTAAACTTCGGACTGCCGGCACCCTTGGATGTCCAAGTCGCGGGGCCGGAGGTTGAAAAGAACCGAGAGTACGCGCAGATGCTGCTCACCAAGCTTAAGATGATTCCCGGCGCGGTAGACATGCATGTGCAGCAGCCGTATGACTACCCGCAGATCAACGTCGATGTTGACCGCACCAAGGCACGGCTGCTCGGCTTGACTCAACAGAATGTTGCCTCGAACATGTTGGTGTCACTCTCCGGCAGCTTTCAAACCACCCCGTCGTTTTGGATCGATCCGAAAACCGGAACGCAATACAACGTGGTGGCGCAAACTCCGCAGTACCAGCTGGCATCGCTCAACGATTTGGGCAATACCCCGTTGAGTCAGGTTGCCGGCAGTACGCCGGCTGCCAACGGGACGTCGCAAATTCTCTCGAATGTCGCGACGTTCCACCGCAGCGTGGGTCCCTCGGTCGTCAGTCACTACAACGCACAACCGGCTTTTGACATCTATGGCAGCGTTCAAGACTCGGATTTGGGGTACGTTGCTGGCCGCATCAATAAAATCCTAAAGGACGCCAAGGGCGACTTGCCGAAGGGCTCACACGTGGGTCTTAAAGGTCAGGTGCAAACCATGCAGCTTTCATTTCGCGGTCTGCTGCTCGGTCTGGTGGGCGCTGTAGTGCTGGTCTACCTGCTTATCGTGGTGAATTTTCAGTCGTATTTAGATCCGCTGATCATCATCGCGGCGCTGCCCGCGGCCCTCGCCGGTATCGTGTGGATGCTGTTTCTTACCGGCACCACGGTCAGCGTGCCGGCCCTCACGGGCGCCATTATGTGCATGGGCGTGGCGACCGCCAATAGCGTGCTGGTGATCAGCTTCGCGCGGGAACTCATGGACGAAGGCAAGGATGCGCGTGAGGCCGCCGTCGAGGCCGGCTTTACCCGGTTGCGTCCCGTGGTGATGACGGCATTGGCCATGATCATCGGAATGATCCCGATGGCCCTCGGGCTCGGTGAGAGCGGCGAGCAAAATGCCCCACTCGGTCGCGCAGTCATCGGCGGGCTGCTGTTCGCCACCTTTGCAACCCTGTTCTTCGTGCCCGCCGTGTTCACGTTGCTGCATCGGAATGACAAGAAGAGAGAGCCTGCCAGTGGATGACACTGTTAAACAACGCCCGCCCAACCGGAACAAGGTAAAGAAGACCGTGAAGCGTGTGCTGTGGATCTTGGCCATCGTCGCCATCGTGCTGGCGGTGATTGGGATCACGCTGCGCTTGGTGCACCGATCCAAGGTAGGCAAGCGCACCGCCAACGATGCACAAATGACCGTGGTCACGGTAAAGCCTGACACAAGCCAAGCTGGCGATGAACTGGTGCTCCCGGGCAACGTGCTTGCTTACATGGAGGCACCGATTTATGCACGCACCAACGGCTATCTGAAAAGCTGGGATCGTGACATCGGCGCCCGCGTCAAACGCGGCGAGCTGCTGGCGACCATCGAAACCCCGGAAGTCGATCGACAGCTCGCGCAGGGCGTTGCTGACCTTGCCACGGCTCGCGCCAATGCGAATTTGGCTCGCACCACCAACCAGCGCTGGCAAGGACTGGCGGTCAAGCAGGCAGTATCAAAGCAGGATGCCGAGGACCGGGCCGGCGACGCGGAGGCCAAGGCCGCCGCTCAAGCCTCGGCAGAGCAAAACGTCGCACGGCTGAAGGATCTGGAATCCTTCAAACGCGTCACGGCACCATTTGCTGGCGTAATCACGGCACGCAACACCGATGTCGGTGCGCTCATTAACGCGGGTCAATCTTCGGGCGCCGAGCTTTTTCGGTTGGCGGATGTTCACAAGCTTCGTGTCTATGCCCAGGTACCCGAGGCTTACGCCGGTTCTACCCGACCCGGATTGGTGGCAGAGCTGCACTTTTCGGAACGGCCCGGACAATCCTTTCCTGCGACGGCGGTTCGCACCTCAAACGCATTGGACCC
>CAZZWE010000013.1:0-24611 GCA_964657675.1 uncultured Steroidobacteraceae bacterium | reverse complement strand
GGACCCCACGGCACGTACGTTGCAAGTCGAACTGGAATTGGACAACGAGAGCGGCGAGTTCCTGCCCGGCGCTTACACCGAGATCCACTTCAAGCTCCCGAGCCGAGCAAAAACCATGCGAGTGCCTTCCAATACGATTTTGTTTCGATCGCAAGGACTGCAGGTGGCTACGGTGACCCCGGACCATAAGGTGCATATGAAAAATATCACCCAAGGCCGGGATTTCGGCAAGACCATCGAGGTGTTGGATGGACTCGACGCGCAGGATGACGTCATCGTCAACCCGTCCGATTCTATCGATGAAGGAATTCCGGTGGAAATCGCACCGCCCAAGCAGGATTCGGACCATGGCGATGACAAAAAGGGCGATAAGAGCAGCAAGACATGAGGCCGCCATGCCGTCTGTTGGGATTAGTCTTCCTTGCCCATGTTGCCGGCTGCTCCTTTGCGCCTCCCTACCATGTACCGCAGAGCGCGCCCGTGCCTCCGGCTTACCGCGATACGGATTGGAAGACCGCGACGCCGAGCGAGGTCTCGCCGCGCGAGGCTTGGTGGGAGGTCTTTGAGGATGCTCAACTCAGCGCCCTCGAAGCACAGGCCATCAACGCGAATCAAAATCTTAAAGCGGCGTTTGCGCGCCTGCGAGAGGCTCGCGCCGATACGCGCATCGCCCGCGCTGACTTATTCCCGAGCTTGTCGGTGAATGGATCGGCGATGCGCGAACGAGTGTCGACCAACTCTCCCACCTATCTGTCGAGCACCCAGGTCGGCCCCACCGAGGGCAACAACTTCATTCTTGAAGCCGATTTGTCATACGAGGTTGACCTGTGGGGACGGGTACGCAATGAAGTCGCGGCTGCCCGTGCGAATCAACAGGCGCAGGCCGCCGACCTTGCGGTGCTGCAGCTGTCCATCGAGGGGGAGCTGGCAACCGATTATTTCGGTTTGCGCACCTTCGATGCCCAGCAAGATATTCTGAATCGAACGGTGTATGACTACGGCAAGACGCTTGAATTGGTGCAGGCATTGTTCGATGGTGGAGCGGCAGCGCTGGAAGATCTGGCGCAGGCCAGGTCCCAATTGCAAACCGCGCAAACTCAAGCGGCAGACGTCGGTCTGCAGCGACAGCAAATGGAACACGCTATCGCGGTTCTCATCGGTGAGAATCCTTCCACGTTCAGCGTGGCGAAGAATCCGCTGCCGCATACTCAAGCGCCACCCCCGGTCGACCCTGGCTTGCCGTCAGCGTTGTTGGAGCGGCGTCCTGATGTAGCTGAAGCGGAGCGACGAGTGGCGGCGGCGAATGCGCAGATCGGCATGGCGCGAGCGGCATATTTCCCCCAATTCACATTGAGTGGCAGCGGCGGATTGAACAGCGTAAGCGCCTCGACGTTATTCGGTGCGCCTAGCTTGTTTTGGTCCTTGGGGCCGCAGGTCACTTTGCCGATATTCGAGGGCGGAAGACTGGTCGCTCAAACCGACCGTGCCAAAGCAGTCTACGAAGAGCAAGTGGCCAGCTATCGCAATACCGTCCTGACCGCCTACCGCGACGTCGAAGACAATCTGGTCGCGTTACGGCAGCTGAAGTCAGAAAGCGAGACACAACAGTTGGCAGTCGAGAACAGCGGCATCGCCCTCGAGAAAGCACAGGAACGGTATCAAGCCGGCCTAGTCACCTATCTTGAAGTGTCCACCACGGAGACTACCGCGTTACAGGCGCAACTCACGCAAGTGAACATCCAAAATCGCCGGCTCATGGCGTCGGTGCAACTCATCAAGTCGCTCGGCGGCGGTTGGGACCGCACCAAGGTCAGCGACCCACGCTTATCAAAGACATCGGCCGACCAGCGGTAGCTTTTCATCGACGGTGCCGTCGCGCGTTGCCGTGCTGAGTGGCGGCTATTCGGGCAACCCGGTGGCCGCTTGATCCGCTTAAGACATATCCTACTTAGCTAGCCGCCCCACCCCCCTTTGATTGTGTCGGTTCCAGCCGCATGCTGAGTCCAACACTGGTAATGGAGGCAACGCTATGAAGAACGACACGCAGATTCAACAAGAGGTGCTGGCGGAACTCGAGCAGGACGATAATGTGCCGGCCAATTCGGTCGGTGTCGAAGTGCACCATGGCGTCGTAAAACTTGCGGGAAGCAGCAACGATGCAAGCTTTAAGAAATCCGCTGAACTTGCGGCGCGCCGAGTCAGCGGCGTGCGCGGAATCGTGCTCGATATGGGCATGGGACAACGCTAATTTAACGCGGCTTCGTCAATGTTAGGTGGACGCTCACAGGGCTTGGCGTCCACCTTGCCTCTTTGATAGCCAGGCGATCTGATCGGCTGACAGGCTCCAAGTTGCGTAGTTGAAATCCAGCGAATTGGGCAGATTGTCCGTTCCTTCTTCGTTGTTAACCCCATTAAGCGCCCTCTTCCGCTTTACAGGCCAAATGTCTGTAACGGAGGAGTTTATGAAGCGAGCTTGGGCGTGGGTACTGGTTTTTGGGCTGTCGGCCACCACCGGGTGGGCGGACGGCGTGGGCGCTTTGGCCGAGATCAAAATCGTCGACCGAGATAGCGGTGCGTCTTTGCGTGTTAGCCGCTATCAGGGTGAATACTGGATTGCCGGTAGGCCCGGTGATCGCTATGCCATCGAAATTCGGAACCGATCAGGCGGGCGAGTATTGGCCGTCACCTCGGTCGATGGCGTGGACGTCCTGTCTGGCCACACGGCTGCTTGGAATCAAGGCGGTTACGTGTTTGATCCTGACGAAAGTTATCAAATTGCCGGCTGGAGAAAATCCGATCGGCAGGTAGCCGCCTTTGTTTTCACAAACTCACCTGATTCCTATGCGGAACGCACCGGGCGACCGGCGAATGTCGGCGTTATTGGCATCGCGCTATTTTGCGAGCGCCTGCCATTGAATGCTGATTCAGGGGCTGACATGCAGTCGCGTCGACGCGAGTCATCCGACGCTGCCGCCGCGGGCCGGATTTATCCAGCGCCTGCGGAGAAATTGGGTACCGGCCATGGTACGCGGGAGAACTCTTACGTCAGCCGGACTGAGTTCGAACGACGGCAATTGTTTCCCGATGAAGTGATACGGATCCGCTACGATAGCCGCGAAAATCTAATCGCGATGGGCATCATTCACAGGCCGCGCTCGCTGCCATCCCAGCCGAATCCCTTTCCGGAAGCTCCCGGTTCCACTTACGTACCTGATCCTCCCGGCTGAACCGATTCAACCTGGCATACTTCGCAGCCTGATGATGCTCAGCGACAATGACGAGGCGCTCATCGAGCGCTATACCCGTGGTGACATTGCCGCGTTCGAAAGCCTGTATCGGCGCCACGAGCTTGCCGTGTGGCGCTACCTGCAACGCAACGTGCGTGATCAAGCCATTGCCGATGAGCTGCTGCAAGAGGTTTGGTTCGCCGTGGCACGCGATGCGGGGCGTTACACAGCCTCTTCGCGCTTTACATCATGGCTATTCACGATCGCCCACCACCGTATGATTGACTATGTTCGCAGCCGACGGCAGCACGCGAGTCTTGATACGCTGCTTGACCACGGAGCACCGGTACCAGGCCTCTCGGCTGATTCGCGCACGGGTCCATTGGCTCGCGCGGCCGCTCAGGATGAGGCGCTGGCGATTACACGTGCCTTGGCCTTGCTGCCGCAAGAGCAACGGGAGGCGTTTTTGCTGCAAGCGGAAGGTGATCTTAGCGTCGAGGAGATCGCCACGGTCACGGCCACCACTTTTGAGACGACCAAGAGCCGATTACGTTACGCAAAGAATAAACTGCGAGAGCTGCTCAAGGAGTACGCGTGAGTTCCATGCCGCCTGAGAGTGACGAGTCCGACGATGTCGATGCCATTTATCGTCGCTGGTCGACGGCAGACAGCGCTCGTCCCTCAGGCGCGGCGGCCGAAGCGATATTGGCAAACGCTGCTGCTCTTGCAAAGATTAATCGACGCTCGTCTCGCCAGCGCAGGACCTTCCTATTCGTCGGCTTGGCTGCGGCGATGTTTGCCGGCCTGTTGGTCACCCCAATTTTCTTTCGTGACCACCCGCCCGAGCCAGCACCGGCACCGCGACTGGATGCATCCGTTCGTCAGAACGGCGCGCCGACAGCAGGCTACACGCCCTCTGCACCTGCTGAGGTTGCTGCGGTGCCTCCCGCGTCGCTGTCCACTGATGCGGATTCCAAGAAACTCCTGGCTGGGCGTGCCAGTGACCTCGCGATGACCGCTCGCGCTCGTGCGGCACCGTCGACCTTGAGTGAGGTCAAGCCTGTGGACCGCGAGGCAGCCTTGCAGCGCGCAGCAGCATCGGGTGACGAAGCGGGCGTGTCGGCCTTGCTCGAAGAGCCAATCGACATCAATAGCCGAGATTCTGCCGGGCGCACCCCCCTCATGCTCGCGGTGGTCGGCGGTCGGGACACAATCGTTGCGCTGCTCATCGCGCGCGGTGCGGACCCCAATGCGTCTGACGTTTACGGTGAAACCCCGTTGCACGCTGCGCTTACAGCGCGTCATCCACACATTGCAGCGGCGTTGGAACGCGCTGGAGCTCGATAGATCCTCACTGCAATCCCAGTTGTTGTCGGCACTTGGCGACACAATTGGCCGTGCTTAAGGAAAATCCTCACGGTAATCTCGGGGTCTCGTTGAGCGCATCCATCTGCTGGTGGTGAGAGTATGCGTATAGGAGAAATCTTACATATAGTCGACGAGGCGTCGTATTGGCATGGACATAAGAAGGGCGCAGATTGATGTTGTTACTTTCTGAAGTTATTCGCGGAGCAGCTCATATGAACGCACTTCATTTCACGGACAGTGACACTGACGATCACTCTCCAGATTTAGAAAGCGCATTTAACGATGACTTTCAAAGCGCAGCGAACTCTGTCAGTGCCGCCTTGGTGCGCTGGTTGGTGATTTTGTGGGCGATGACCACCGCGGCGGTGGGCACGTTCGTGATTGCCCGTGCCATTCTTGAATACGCGCCGCAGGTTTTATCGGGTCTCGGTCAAATTTTCTCGTAGCGCTCGGCGCCTGCTCCCGCACCGACGGCGAGCCTCTCCATCAGCCAACCCACCTGCGGACGGATCAGTAGATCCCGCCAGAGCTAGTGTTGTTATTCGCACAGTGCGGTGCGCGCTGGTTCTGGTTTCACGGTAGCCCCGATGCGGGATAATGGGGAATGCCCACAGTCAGCGCCCAGCCTGTCGCCATCGAGGTCAGCGATTCGATTCGCGTTTCGGGTCTATTGTCTAAGCCCCCTAGTACCCGCATGGGACTGATCCTCGCCCATGGCGCTGGGGCCGCCATGGATCATCCGTCATTGGCGCTGATCGCCGAGGGTTTATATCAACGCGATGTAGCGACCTTGCGGTATAACTTCCCCTATATGGAAATGGGCGCAAAGCGCACCGATCCGCCGGCGCTCTGTCACGCCACGGTGCGCGCCGCCGTACAGCGCGCTGTCGAGCTGCTGCCCGGTGTTTCCTGGTTCGCGGGTGGCCGCTCGTTCGGCGGTCGCATGACGTCGCAGGCGCAGGGTTCAAGCCCCCTACCCGGCATTCACGGGTTGGCTTTTTTTGGATTTCCTCTACACCCCGCAAAAAAGCCCTCCGACGTACGGGCCGCGCACCTGCAGCAGGTGAAGATTCCGATGTTGTTCTTGCAAGGCAACCGCGATGATTTGGCGGACCTCAATTTACTGCGGCCGATTGTTGCAAAACTGCAGCCGCTAGCGCGTCTGGAGATACTCGACCACGCCGATCATTCTTTTGCCGTCTTGGTGCGCAGTGGTCGGACTGCCGCTGAGGTTCGTGATCAAATGCTTGAAGCGTTCATCGCCTGGGCCGAATCCATCGTCGGCTAAGGGATGGGAGTTAGGCCCGTCGCCAGCTGTTAAACATCCAGGCGATCGCGGCGCTTCCGCCGATGCCGACGAAGCACAACAGTGCCATGTCAGGATTGCCGGTAAACAAATGAAATACAAATCCCGCGAAGGAGGAAACCGCGGTGATGCCGAATAGACCGGCGAAGGTGTAGGTGACGAAGGACATCGATGGCTCCCGCATGAGGTGGTAGAGCGATAGTCCTCCTTCGGGTTAGATCGGGCGAGATGTCTGCGTCCGGCTACAAACCCGCGCTCGACGGTTTGACTTAAGTTAGTGAGAATTGCACGCCGCTTGCATAGCGTGGCGACATAATTTCGGGCCCACGTCGCTTTTATGCGGGCCCAGGTTAGCTGCCGTCGCGGTCCATCATGCGCCGATAGGCCAGCAAATGGCGCAACGAGGCTTTGCTGTCCGATGCTTCTTCGAACAGTCTGGCCAGATTGAAGTGTGCGTCGGCCAGCTGCGGATCCAGGGCTAGGGCATCCCGATAAGTGAGAATCGCTTCCGCGGGCCGCTTGAGGTCTTCGAGCAATACCGCCAGATTGAAGGAAATCAGCGCCTCGGGACGCGCCGAGGCACGGTACACGCGCTCCGCCTCGAGCAATGCACCCGCCAAATGCAGCAGCCGCCCGAGATTGATGCGCGCGTCCACATGCTGAGTGTCGGCGAGCAGACTGGCTTCATAGGCCGCGCGCGCGGCCGCCGGATCCGAGTCTTCGAGATCGAAGCCCTTTGCGTACCAGGCGTCGGCCAAATTGTCCGCAGGCGCGGGCCGCATGACATGCAAATCGGCCGGCTCATCGTCGATGTCCAACGCCAAGGCGTATTGCCCGGATTCCGACTCCCACAACATTTTACCCTCGCGCACCGCAATCCGATCGCCGAGCGGCGTCAGCGACAGCCGCTTGAGCGTCTCACCAGCCGGCAGCGCCGCGCGGAGTTTCTCCAGCGTTTTGTTGATTCTTTGCGCGGGAATATTCGCGGCCCGCAAGGCGCTGGCGGTGCGCAGCACAATCAAATCCTGAAATGAATAATGTAGGCGACCTGCGCGCCTGACCGGATTTAAATGCCCGGCGCGCGCAAGCGCTCGAACCGTCGCGACTGACAAGCCGAACAACCGCTTAAGGTCGTTCGAATCATAAGCATGCATCTCATCGCCGAGCGGATTTGCGGGACGCTGCGGGAGCGGCGGCGCGCTTCGGCGACTTCCTTTGCTTGAGTTCGGTTTTTTGGGATCCTCGCGCATCGATACTTGCCCGCAATGCCTCCATCAAATCGATCACGTTGCTGCTCTTCGCCGCCACCGGATCTTCGGCCATGGTCACTTCCTTACCCTCGACTTTCTTCTGAATCGCCGCCTCAACCCGCGACTTGTGTTCGTCGGCGTATTCGTTGGGGTCGAACTTTTTGACCGCCAAGTGCTCGATGAGTTGTTGCGCAAGCTTAAGTTCCTGTTCGGAGACTGGGGCCGCTTCCACACCCAGGTCTTTCAGGTCGCGCACTTCGGCCTTGAAGTGCAGCTGATGCATGGCAAGGCCGTCCGCCAAGGCCCGCACGACAATGATATGTTCCTTGCCACGGGAGATCCATCGGCCAATGGCCGCTTGGTGAGTCTTGCGAAGCGCGGTTGCCAGCAGGGTGTAAGGCTTCGCGCCGCCTTTGTCGGGTGCCAGATAATAGGTGCCGTCGAAATACACCGGATCAACTGACTCGAGCGGGACGAACTGGCCAATATCGATCGCATGGGTGGTCGTGTCTTCTAGCGCCTTCAGTTCCTCGGCGCTGAACATGACGTACTGGTCCTTGGCGAACTCGTAGCCCTTGACCATCTCGGAGCGCTCGACCAACTTACCGTCGTTCACCGCGACGTACTGCTGCTTCACGCGCGACCCATCTTTCTGGCGCAACAGGTTGAAGGATATTCGTTCGGAGGACACCGTCGCCGAGTACAGCTTGACGGGGATCGCGACCAATCCGAACGAGATGGTCAATGAAGCAATCGAGCGCGCCGGTGCAGCCATGCGGGTATCCCTGAGGTTTATTGCAGTCCAGAACAGCCATCGTAGGCCGACCGACGTTCAATATGCAATAAATCATCAAGTTAGAATGAGATGTCCATGTCAGCTCGACGTAGGAGTCTTAGCGGGCGGCCTCTGACACGATTATAACAATCCACGAAAGATGTATTCTGTAACTCTATAAAATATTTAGATATATTTAGAGTTTTCGCCGCCCGACCCAATAGACCGCGCCTTGTGGCCCATAGCGTTCGGTATGAGGTACCTCAGCGTCCAGCTCAAAGGTACGGCCGGGCACGAGGTGCTCGGTATGCCCATCGACGCCAAGCCACATCTCGCCGCTCACCACCAACGCTTTGGGCGCGAACGCGTGAACGTGGGTATCGAGTTCGGTCAGCGGTGAATATTTTCTCTCGAGCACCTCATCGAAGCCCTCCGAGCGCAGCTTGGCCTCAAACTCCGCAAAGCTCTCGTCGAGTGAGCCGGTCCCAAACCGATAACGCTCAGTCATCGCCACAACCTCCGCTACCGCAGTTGGCTGTCTTTGCTGCCGCGACGGTTGTAGCCGCTGAACTTCTGCATATCCTTGTCGTGCGCTTCCTGACAGACCACGCACAACCGCACGCCGGGATACGCCGCGCGGCGGGCTTCAGGAATTTCAGTTTCACACTCCGCGCAAGTCTTCAGCGAAGGGCCTTGCGGCAATTGGCTTTTCACCCGACCAATGGCGTCCTTGACCGTGGCATCAATTTGGTCCTGAACCGCCCCATCACCTGCCCAACCCGTTGCCATAAATACCTCGTCGACGCCTTTAAGGATGCAGCGTCAGTTTCTGTGCCCGCCAATTCAGCAGCTCGGCCGCGTAGATCTCGTTCTCCGCAGGGCAGGCCAACTCGTGGATCCAACCGAATTTCTTCAGCGTCTTGCCCGAGCCGCCCAGCCAGCCCAAGACTTTGCCGTCGGTGCTGAGCTTATAAATCCGCCCCGGATAGGCATCTGCGACATATAAATACTGTGGGGATCCAGGGGTCAAGCACAAGGCCCAGGGCGCCCCGGCAGTCTGCAAAAGATTGGATCCTGGGGCCATGGCGCCCTCTTCTGCAGGCTGGTTGCCGATGGCCGGCGGCGTATTGGGCGGCACCGGGACATCGATCTTGATAATTTTGAGCAGCTGGCCGGCGGTGTCGAACACTTGGATGCGCCGGTTGCCGCGATCGGCCACATACACATGGTTCTCGCGATCGATCACGATGGAGTGCAAGGCATTGAACTGGCCGGGAGCGGAGCCGTACTCACCCCAAGTTTTGACCCAGTCACCATCCCGATTGTATTCAGCCACCCGTGAATTGATGTAGCCGTCGCTGATGAATACGTTGTTGTTCGAGTCCCAGGCCATGTCGGTCACTTGGCGAAAATAACCATTAATGGCCGGCAGCGGCGGTTTGGGATGCTCGAGCGGATGCGCGCTTTCATCTGCGGCTTCCACCTTACGTCCAAACACCATGACCACGCGACCCTCGGGATCAAATCGAACCACCATGTCTGAGCCTTTGTCGGCCACCCAGATGTTGTCTTCATGATCGATGCGCACGGCGTGGGCGAAGGACCAGGCGTAGAGTCCATGTCCTATCTCCCGCAGATATTTGCCCATGGGATCGAATTCATAGAGCACGGCGGCCGCGGCCCCATACGCCGGCCCCGAAGGATTGGCGCGCGATAAAATAAAGATGTGCTTTTTGGAGTTAACGGCGATGCCGCTGACTTCGCCAAAATACATTCCCGCGGGTAGTTTGAAAAAATTGGGAGTCGATTCGAAGGCAATTTCGGGTACCGAATCCGCCTGCGCGAGACTCGCGACCAAAATCGCCGCACTCGCCCAAAAGGCTGCTTTAGACATTGTTTCCGTCGCCGTAGATAGGCATAAAATGATGCTGGCTAAATTATACGGTACGACCGGGGAATCCCTAAGACCGTCCGTACGTCACATTCTTCGTAGATGCGGCTGCCGTAACCTTTCCAACCATGTGCGAGCGTTATGTACTTCCAGACCAAGCGGCCGCCGAGCGGGAGTTCCTGCCGACGCGCAACTGGTGGAATTTCGCACCTAAATACAATGTGGCGGCTGATACCTACGTTCCGACCATTCGCTGGCATGAGGGTCAATCAGAAGCAGCCATGATGCGCTGGGGCTTCATCCCCTCGTGGGCGGACGGCACGGGCAAGGAGCCTGCCCCGCTGCAAATCGATTTTGATGCGGTGTTGAATTCGCCCAGCTTTCGCTCGCCTTGGCTCAACAGTCAACGCTGCATCCTGCTGATGGCGGGGTTTTATGTTTGGCAACTCACCGATGCCCGGTATCGTCAACCCTACTATGTTCGCGTGATGGACCGATCGGTGTTTGGCGTGGCGGCCATCTGGGATCGCTCCGTCAAAGACAAGGAAGATGTGATCGAAAGCTGTGCCATCCTTTGCGTGCCGCCCAACAAGCTAATGGTGACGGTGGCTAATACCGACGGGCGCATGCCGGCGATTCTAAGGCGCCGCGATTATCAGACCTGGCTTAAGGGCACGCCGGTGGAGGCCAAAGCCGCCGTGCAAACCTATAAACCAGAATGGATGGAGGCATACCGGGTGAGTCCCAAAGTCAACGCTCCGGGTACGGACGATGCCACGCTTATTGTGCCGGCCGGCTAAGGCTTGATGTTCGAAGCCTTCACCCGCGCATCGATGACTTTGGATGGCATCGAGATCGCCTATGTGATCGGCGGATCAGGACCGCCGCTGTTGTTATTGCATGGTTATCCGCAGTGCAAGGCGTTGTGGGCCCGCGTGGCACCGCAGCTTGCACAAGACTTCACAGTGGTGTGTGCGGATCTCAGGGGCTACGGCGATTCGGGCAAGCCGCATTGTTTACCGGACAAATCCAATTATTCCTTTCGGGCTATGGCTGCCGATCAGATCGCATTGATGCGGGCCCTGGGCTTCATGCGCTTCCAAGTCGCCGGGCATGATCGCGGCGCACGCACGGCCCATCGCATGGCACTCGATCATCCCGAAACTGTTCAAGCACTTGCGGTGATGGATATCGTTCCGACTTACACCATGTTCATGGACAGCAATCGGAAAATCGCTTCGGCCTATTGGCACTGGTATTTTCTATCGCAACCCGAGCCATTTCCCGAACGGCTAATCGCAGCCGACCCTGATTATTTTTATGAGAGTTGTTTAGTGGGCTGGGGCGGCGCGAAGATCAGCGATTTCGATGCGGATATGCTTGCCGAGTATCGGCGCGCCTGGCGGGATGCGGGCATGATCCATGGGTCGTGCGCCGACTATCGAGCCGCTGCCACGGTTGATCTCAAGCTCGACACCGCGGATGCGGATCGAAGCATCGACGTACCCACCCTGGTGTTCTACGGGGCACAAGGTCAGATGGCGCGATTGTTCGATATTCCCGCCGAGTGGCGCAAGCGCTGCTCGCGCGTCGAGGAAGCTTCACTGCCCGGCGGTCATTTCTTTGTCGATCAATTTCCCGATGACGTTGCTTTTATCCTTAAGGCGTTCTTTCTAGCGCGCATCGGGTAAGCCGAACGCCAACAGTACATTGACGCCGTTGCTGCCGATGCGCGCGGCGCCGTTGAATCCCGAGAGGACATACACCATGCCGCCGGCAATGGTGGGGCCCATGCCGTCGATGGAACCGCCCGGCTGGCCCTTAACCCCATTGACGGTGTCGTAAGTCTGCGCCGTCGTGCTGTACTCCCACAAAATCTTGCCGGTGTGCGAATCGTAGGCGCGAATCCAGCCGTCGAGCCCACCCTGGAACACTGCGCCCGGCATGGTGGCCGGCGCGGCCGACTGTGATCGCACGCATTTGCTGGTCTTATCGTTATCGCTGGCGTAGTGACACGGGACATCGGGCGCAGGGTGCTGCCAGATCATGCGTCCATTGGCGGGGTCCAACGCGTAAATTCCCGGTTTACCAGGCGGTTCAGCAACGTCCGGACCATTGAAGTGCAGTAACCGCCCGATGTCTGAGATCGGCACGAACAGCGACTGGCGATCCGCCGCGACGCCCCATTCGACGCCCCCCAACGCCGATCCGTCCCCCACCGGGGTTTTCCACAGCAACGCACCGGTATCTGGATCAAAGCCGTACGCGATGCCGGACTTTTGGCCCGCCAACAGCACCTGTTTGCCGTGCGGTAGATCGAACAAAATCGGCGTCGCCCCGAAGTCATAATCCGGACCCATCTGCGTCGGACAATTTCCCGTGACGGATTTCGGGCCGCAGCCCATGACGAAGTTATCGCGGGCGGTCACTTGATTGCGCCACTTGACGCTGCCGGTTTTCATATCGAGTGCCACGATGGCATCGGATCCGTCGGTATTCACATCGGTGTAACTATCACCGGTCACCACGTACACCACGCCGCGCTTGCGATCCACGGTCGGCGATGCCCACACAGCGGCGCCGGCGGGGCCTTGCAGATCCTTGGCCGCGCCGTCTTTGTGCACGGTTTCCAAGGGCGCTGTGATCATGGCGGTCTTCCACAGCTGCTTCCCGGTTCGCACATCCAGCGCTGCCAGTGAGCCGCGGAAGGTGCAGCACACGTACTCCTTGCGCATCGCAAAGGCTTCTTCGATCGAAGAGATGGGTACGAACAGCTGGTTGCCAGCAATCACCGGCGAGCCGGTCAGGGACGCTGCCGGATGCGGATCCAACACCTCGCTGGCCCACAAGGCCTGACCGTTTTGGGCGTCGAACGCTTTGACGATTCGGTTGGTCAGACCCACAAACACCACCCAACCGCTCGGTGAAAGGGTGGAGCGGATCACCAACGGCGCAGTCCGTGAAGCGACATCGTCGACCTCCCAGAAAGAACAACCGCTCTTGGCGTTGAGTGCAAACAACTTGCCGCCCCGGTTGGTGACAAATAGCCAGTCGCCCACCACCGTAGGCTGGCCGCCGCCGGTCATTGAAAATGCCCATTTCAACTGGAGCTTCGGAATGTCCTTGGACTTCAGGCCAGGATTCGCCTGATAACGGCTGGAAGACTCCTCGCCCGTTGCGCTGGCCCAATCCGCGGACCCAGCCTTGATCGGCGGATTGGACTTGCATGCGGCACCGGAGGGGTCTGTGGCAACGGCGTTCGCGGTGGCCGCCGCCGGGGTCAAGTAACTGGCAACCGCGGCAATTTGCTCGGCGGAGAGCCCTTGAGCCATCGGTGCCATCACGCCGCTGGTCAAGGCGCTGACGATGTCGCCGCGGGGGCGACGTCCAAGGTCGGATTTGCTCGGCGCCCGCTCGATGGCGGGATCGTGACAACTCTTGCAGCGCTCATCGAAAATTTTAGCGCCCTGCTCCGAGCTCACGGGCGCTTGAGCGGCGCCGGTCGATATAAGCAACAGGCTGAACGCGCCCCACCAGGCTTTTTTCATACCTCAACCTCTAAGGTCTTCCCCCGGGCGTTATCATGCCATGTCAGTGCATTGCCGACACTAGGATGAGCTTACTGCGGCTTGCTCCTTCAAGTCCCCGGATCATACTTCCCGCCCATGCGCGCGATAGTACTGGTGGTTTTTCTAACGGTGAGTGCCTTGACCGCGACACCGGCTAGCGCCGATGACGGCGCTGCTAGTGTGTCAGTGAAACGTCAGATGGTTCTGTGTATGAGCAAGAGCATGTCTGCGAATAAAACCTTGTCGTACAACGAGGCAGAACGTGAGTGCAAACAGAACCTGGCGGCGCGTGATCCCATCGCCACCGCCAAACGCGCGCTCACCGCCAATGCCGCCGACACGCCGGCGCTGAAAAATCCGTAAGGATCCGGCTAAGCTCGCTTATTGAGTTTTTGTCGCCGCCGGCGGCTTCGGATCAATATCCAACTTCGGTACCCCCAGCTGGCCTTCCAGCTTATGCAATTTATCCAAGTCGATCGAGCCTACGATGTTCACGATGGTGAATTGCCGCGGTTCGCTAGCAATGACGGCAAGTCCCACCGCCTGATTCTTATCCGTCATGATGTAGATATCCACGTTGGCGTGTGTCTTGCGGCTGCGAGTTTCGACCAACCGAGTCCAGCCCGGCGACGCCAACTGCGTTCTAATCGCATCGATGTCGCTGGCGCGGTAGGCGCCATCGGTATCGAAAGTAAAGCTGCGTATGTAGATACCCTGTAAGCCCTTGATCACTTCAATGGTCTGCGCGTCGTCCGGATCTTTGGAGTCGAGGAAACGCGACGCCATGGCCAGCAAATTCGGATCCAGGGAAATGCTCACTGACTCGCTGGCGTTCTTCGACAATGCCGAAAAGTCGGGCAGCAGCAATCGCGCGTTGGGCGCGGCCGCCGCGAGCGATGGAATCAACAGCATGCTCAACATGGCGAGAATTCGATAACTCATGCGCCCGACTCCGGGTCGAGCAGCGATGAAGACTGGTTCTTGACCGCCTCGTAGGCAAGGTCGAGCTTCTGGCTGGTCAAATGCAAGGCTTGGCGCACCTGGCGACGCGCTTCCAATCCGTTGGCCAATTCGCGCTGCGCATGCATGTGTTGCTGCACGCCGGCCGCGAGCAACAGTGAGGCAGCGAGACCGCCAAGCCACCACAGCGGCCCCGCTGTTCGCCGCCGATGGGGGCCACTTGCTTGAGCGATCAGGCGCTGCGTGAACTGCTCGCTCGGCGCGACGGGACGTAGAGCATCGCGTAACTGAGATTCGATGTCTTTCTTCATGGGCTGTCATCCTCGAAGCTGGTGCGCAACGAATCCAGCGAGCGTTTCAAATGGCTTTTGACGGTATTGATCGGCATGTCGAGCGTTCGTGCAATATCCGTGGGATCCAAATCCTCTTGATAACGCAGTAGCACGACGGCGCGCGCGTCGGGTGTCAGTTCAGCGAGCAGCGCGCTCAGGTGTTTTTGCAACACCGGATCATGCTGTTCGGTGCTGTCGAACAACTCATCCCCCTCATCAAGCGGCGTCAGTTTCACGCGGGCGCGATGCCGCAACTGGTCGATGGCCCGATTGCTCGTCACCTTGCGCAACCAGAAGCCCAGATGCTGATTGGTCTCTATCCGACTCAAATGCCCGCTCATCTGCATAAACACGTCTTGCACCAGGTCTTCTGCCAGATCCCGGGCGCCGAGCATACGCAACGCCAAGCTATACACGGATTTCTGATGCGCGCGAATCAGCGCCGCCATGGCAGCCGGCTGACCGGCGCGCGCCCTGATAAGCTGCTCATCCAATAGGTCGACGCTGGCTTCATTCAAAATGGCTGACCGCGAAGCCACCTCACATCAACAAACGCGCTTGACCTTGATGAATATGCAGATGTTTCTGCAACTCGGGCAGATCCTCCGGGCTGAATGATCCGACAATGTTAATGATGGTGAATTCCTTCGGTTCGCTGGCAATCAAGGCAAAGCCGCTGGTTCGATTGTCGGTCATCATCACATACATATCCACGTCTTCATGCTTTTTGCTGTCATGCACTTGCATCAACTGCGACCAGCCAGGTGCCGACAACTGCTTGCGGACACTGTCGATGTCGGTCATTGAGTAGGCAAAGTCCGTCGCGAAGGTGAAGCTGTGAATCTCGATCGATTTAATCCCTGACAAGAGGCGCTTGGTAGCCGCACTATCCGCATCGTCATCCGCATCGCTCATGAAGTGAGCCGCGGTGTGCAACAGCCACGACCCTAAACTGATATGAACCGAATCGGTGGCCTTGTCCCTCAAGCCCCTGAAGTCGGGAATTTTCAACTCGCCGTCCGCACTCCAACCCAAACTTGGCACTAACAGACAAGCCATCATCCATACGCGAAACTTCATAAGCGGTACTCCCGTGTTGTTTGAAGGAATACGCTGGGGAGGGTCCTTGAGGGTGCAGCGTCACTCGGGGCTGCGGCGGTCGCGATTTTGTCGTCGCTCCTCGGTGTTTCTGCTGGAGCGTTTAAACCCCGCCGCCTCCTCTGCTCTGCGCAATCCGGCTCGACGATCCGAGTAATGCCGGTAGCTGCACTGACAATTCTGCGGCTGTGAGCAGCCGGGGATGGGCAAACGCGGGGCTTGCGCGGATAGAAAACGCCGACCTCGCAGGGCCACGACCGCCTCGCAGGGCTGCCCTTTGCATACCAACGCAACGGCGTGCCACGGCTCGCGACCTAGCGATTTTTGCCCAGTCAACGACTTGGGTTTAGCTCTCTCCATGGCTAGATCCTTTCTGTATTTATTACATAAGTTAATGATCTATATGCATAAACGCATCCGTGAGCAGCGAGTTTGCGACACTGCCGTTCCCACTCCCGTGCGCCGCGGCGCATAATCGCGGCCACAATAAGCGATGCATTTCGCACTATGAGATGCGCGAATAGGGGAAGCGATGCTCAGTTGGCAAGCCATGACATTGAACGGATTTCTGCGCTTCACGATGAAGCGACATGGCAAAAAAAGCATCGATCTCGCCCGCCTTCGAGTAACCACTGACAACCCGCCGCGCATGTCCCTGGCCATTCCGCCCGGCCTGCAAATCGACTGTATAAAAACCGAACAGGGTCTGCAATTTGATCGCGTGACCGCCTCAGGCGTCCCGCCCGCTACCGCCGCTAGCATCGTGCTGTATCTACACGGCGGCGGTTACCTGTTCGGATCGACCAAGACTCATCGTCAGGTATTGATCGCCATGGCCAAGGCGCTCGGCGCGCCGGTGTATGGGTTGGATTACCGGCTCGCGCCCGAATATCCCTTCCCGGCGGCGTTCGAGGATGCCGTCCAGGCTTATCGCTGGCTGTTGCAGTGTCATCCCGACGCCGCCATCGTGCTGGCCGGCGATTCGGCGGGCGCGGGTTTGGCAATCGCCACCGCCATGGCGATCCGCGATCAGCAGTTGACCGCGCCTAAGGGCATTGTCGGCTTCTCGCCCTATTCGGACCTGGCCGTCACGGGTGCGTCGGTTGAGTCCAATGCCAAGAGCTGCGCCATGTTCACGCCCCGCGGCGTGCGTGAAGCGGCTGCGTTGTATCTGGCTGGCGCGGATGCGCGCGATCCGCGGGCTTCGCCGCTTTATGGGGACCTGTCGGGATTACCCCCGTTATTGCTGTTTGCCAGTCGTCACGAGATTTTGCGCGATGACACCTTGCGCTTGGCCGAGCGCGCGTCGGCGGCGGGCGTCGATGTGGAACTCATCGTGCGCGATCGACTGCCGCATGTCTGGCCGGTATTCACCCCGTTGTTGCCGGAGGCGCGCGCTGCATTTGCGACCGTGAAAGCATTTGCTCAGCGCATTGGAGTTGCGAATGCTTGAAAGCCACGTCGATGTGTTGATCGTTGGCGCAGGCTTGTCGGGCATCGGCGCGGCCTACACCTTGCAACGCGACTGTCCCGCAAAATCGTACGCCATTCTGGAAGGCCGCGAGCGCATCGGCGGCACCTGGGATCTGTTTCGTTATCCGGGCATTCGTTCTGACTCAGACATGTACACCCTGGGTTATTCATTCCGTCCCTGGGTTCAGGGCAAGGCCATCGCCGATGGCAGCACGATCCTTGAGTACATCAGCGAAACGGCGGCCGAGAGCGGCATCGATAAGAAGATCCGCTTCGGCCACCGCGTCAAGCGTGCGTCCTGGTCATCGCAACAGGCCTTGTGGACAGTGGAGGCGGAGCATGGAGAGCAGGCTGAGCTACTCACAATAACTTGCAGCTTCTTGTTCGTTTGCGGCGGGTACTACAGTTATGCAGGCGGCTACACGCCGCAGTTCGCCGGGCAAGAGCGCTTTCGAGGTCCCATCATTCACCCGCAACAGTGGCCGGAGGATTTGGCCTACGCCGGCAAGCGCGTCGTCGTGATCGGCAGCGGAGCCACCGCCGTGACCTTGGTGCCTGCGCTCGCGCAGCAGGCCGCCCATGTCACCATGCTGCAGCGGTCGCCGACCTATGTGGTGGCTGCACCCAATCACGACAAAATCGCCCATTGGTTGCGCGGCCACCTGCCATCACAATGGGCCTACAGCCTGGTGCGCTGGCGCAATATTCTGTTCAGCATCATCTTCTTTCGCTTATGCAAATCCCGCCCTGAGCGCATGAAACAATGGATCATCAACAATGTGCAAAAAGGTCTGGGGGGAGGTTTCGATGTCGACACCCATTTCACGCCCCGCTACAACCCCTGGGACCAACGCATGTGCTTGGTGCCGGATGGCGATCTTTTTGCATCCATCAACCAAGGTAAGGCTTCGGTGGTGACCGAGGAGATCGACGGTTTCACTGAGACCGGTGTGAAGCTGCGAAGTGGCGCGGAGATCGCGGCGGACATTATCGTGACGGCGACCGGCCTCAATCTGATCGCCTTGGGCGGGATCAATTTAACCATCGATGGCCGGCCCATCGATCCGGGAAAAACCCTGAACTATCGCGGCACGATGTTCAGCGGTATTCCCAATCTTGCCGCTGTGTTTGGCTACACCAATGCATCTTGGACCTTGAAGGCGGAGTTGACCTGCCAATACATTTGCCGACTGCTCAACTACATGGAGCGCAAGGGACTAAAAATTTGTCAGCCGGAAAACGCTGATGCCTCCATAAACGAAGAACCCTGGCTGAATTTGTCCTCCGGCTACATCCAGCGCGCTGCCGACCAGTTGCCCAAGCAAGGCTCCAAGGTGCCTTGGAAGCTGCATCAAAACTACGTGCTCGACGTCATGAGTTTGCGTTTTGGCTCGCTTGACGATGGCGTCATGAAGTTCCGGCGGTAGTCGCTTCGCCTTTAGTGTTCCCAGCGACCCGGCACAAAACGCCACTGCTCGCCGGTTTGCTCCCAATGATCGGGGGTCCAGTGAGCGCCGCGTCGCTCCGCAATCCATGTCCCGCCCACCCACACGTAGTCATGGCGGCGCAACTCCCAATGCCCAGGCGCCCACACAAAACCATCCCGAGGCGCTGGCGCCCTCTCGGCTCGCAATGCCGGCGGTGCAACGTCGCTGACGATGTCGGCCGCGTTGACATTGGCAGAGGCCATCAATGCGGCAAAGCCGCCGCCCAATATGAGTCCAAGCTGCGGGAATGCGTTCTTCACTGCGATCTCCTTGACTACACCGATCGGTGTAAGTAAAACGTCAAGCATGCGCACTGTCAAGCAAAAAATACACCGATCGGTGCAATCATGAGTCGTTGGCCGGCGAAGCAGGCCATGCAAGAAAAAATATTGGTCGCCGCCGATGAGCTGTTCAATGGCCAGGGCATCCGCGCGATCGGCGTCGATGCCATTGCGGCGCATGCCGGCATCAGCAAGCGCACGCTGTACAACTATTATCCCTCCAAAGAAGTGTTGGTGATGGCGTACTTGGCGCGTCGCTACTTCCCCGTTAAACCCTCCGACCGCCCGCCCCTGGATCAAATCTTGAATCTGTTCGATTGGCTGGAGCGCTGGTTTGCCAGCGAGAAGTTCCGGGGTTGTCCCTTCGTCAACGCCGTCGCGGAACTCGGCGGCGCCGCTGCTGCGATTGCGATCGATTTCAAGGAACAACGGCGTCTATGGTTTAAAGATTTGTTGGAGCGCTTGTCTGCCAACGACCCGGATGCGCTGGCAACGCAACTGTCCATTTTGGTGGAAGGCGCAATCGCGACCGCGCTGGTGCGCGGCGACCCCACGGTTGCGCGCCCCGCAAAATCGGCCGCCGTCGTGCTGTTGGCCGCTGCGGGTATCTCGCAAAAGTCGCCCGCGCGTCGTAAGTCGACGTCCAGACGCGCATAATCCTCTCCAATCCACGGAGAACTTAATTTATGAAGACTCGTCAGTTGGGCCACAGCGGCCCGCAAGTATCGGCGCTTGGTTTAGGGTGCATGGGTTTTTCCGAATTTTATAAATCCAGCGCCAAAGATGACGCGGAAGCCATCAGCGTGATTCATAACGCCTTGGACCGCGGTTTGACCTTTCTGGACACAGCGGACATGTACGGCCCGTATACCAACGAAGTGCTGGTGGGCAAGGCCATTGCGCAACGTCGCGAGCAAGTTTTTGTCGCGACTAAATTTGGCATCCAACGCGATCCTGCCAATCCCAAAGTGCGCGGCGTCAGCGGCAAGCCCGATTACGTGCGCAGCTCCTGTGAGGGCTCACTGAAGCGCTTGGCGGTTGAGCGCATTGATTTGTATTATCAGCACCGCATCGACCGCAGCACGCCCATTGAGGACACCGTGGGCGCGATGGCCGAGTTGGTCAAGGCCGGCAAGATCGGGCACATCGGTCTTTCGGAACCCAGCGTCGACACCCTGCGCAAGGCGCACCGTGTCCACCCGATCACGGCGGTGCAGTCCGAATATTCACTGTGGTCGCGCGACCCCGAGGACGGTGTGTTGCAAGCCTGCCGTGAGTTGGGCATTGGGTTTGTGGCCTACAGTCCGCTCGGCCGCGGATTCTTAACGGGGCGCTTCAAGAGCATCGAAGACCTCGATGCGAGCGATTACCGAAGACACTCGCCGCGGTTTGAGGGCGAGAATTTCACCAAGAATTTGCAGTTGGTCGACAAGGTCAAACAAATCGCTGCGGAGAAAGGCTGCACGCCGGCTCAGTTGGCACTGGCATGGCTGCTGGCCCAAGACTCACACATCGTGCCGATTCCGGGTACCACCAGCGCGGCCCGCTTGGAAGAGAACCTAGGCGCAATCGATGTCGTGCTAAGCGCGGCTGATTTGACCCGCATTGCCGGTGTGGCACCGCACGGGGTTGCTGCCGGCACCCGCTACGATGAAGGCGGCATGCGCAGCGTCAATGGCTAAACAGCTACGCGACGCTAATAACAAAGAGTACGCACCATATGCGAACTAACTATTCGACGGCGACTTCCGGGCCGTCTAGCGTGTCGGCTATCGTAACCGGAGCTACACATGGCGGAAATCGCCGAACCTGCAAACACCCGCCTCGTCGAACGCACGCCTCGTTGGTTGGACTTATTCCGTAAGGAAGATTGGTGGGCGATTTGGATCGGCCTGGGGTTAATCGCCGTCGCCGTTGTACTTTTTGCCAACGGCAGCAGCATCAAATGGCTGGCCGTGGCACCGCAGAAGTGGAGCCATCTGCCTGAGGTGAGCGCGCAGCTCAAGGCCCATGCCGTGCAATTCGCAGCCTTGTTTGTGCTGTGGGCGGCGGCATTCGGCGCGGGAGCCGCTGCGCTTGGCATCAAAATCTCCCGATTTCTTCCAGCCTTTCTCGCCATTTATCTGGTGGCGGGCGCCATTTACTTTCTGGGACTCTGGGATCAAGCCGCGCACTACAACTTGGAACCTCCCCTGGTGGGACTGGGGTTGGGGTTGCTGATCTCCAATACCGTCGGGGTACCGCGCTGGCTGGAACCCGGGCTGCGGGTTGAGTTCTACATCAAGACCGGCATTGTGTTGCTCGGCGCCAGCCTGCCGTTGACGTTGATCGCCTGGGCGGGTCCTGTGGCCATCGTTCAAGCCGCGATCGTGTCGCTGACTACCTTCGGCGTCATCTACTTTGCCGCAGTGCGCATGGGACTGGATAAGCGTCTTGCGGCGACCTTGGGCACCGGCGGAGCCGTGTGCGGCGTCTCCGGCGCGATCGCCGTGGGCGGCGCGGTGGGCGCCAAGAAGGAAGATGTGTCGGTCACCATTGCCGTGGTGGTGGTCTGGGCCATCGTCATGATTTTCGCCCTGCCCTTGGTCGCCCGGGCATTGGGTTTGTCCACCGGTGTCGCCGGCGCCTGGATTGGCACCTCCGAATTTGCCGATGCAGCCGGGCTGGCCGCTGCACAAACTTACGGCGGGTATGCGGGCAATGTCGCCGGTATCAGCGGCAGCCCCGATGCGGCAGTCAGTGCGTTCACGCTCATGAAGGTGATCGGCCGTGATATCTGGATCGGTGTGTGGGCCTTCGTGCTGTCGTTGATTGCGACCACGCGCTGGGAGCGGACCGGCGTCAGCAGCAAAGCCAACGCCGGTGAGATCTGGGGACGCTTCCCGAAATTCGTGCTGGGCTTTTTAGTCGCCTCTGCCGTGGTCACGCTGGTGTCGCGCGGGTATGACTACGCGGCATACAAGAAGGAAGTTCTGCCGGCACTGGTGGCGCCGTTACAAGCGTTTCGCACCTGGGCTTTTACTTTCGCGTTTCTCGCGATCGGCCTGACCACGCGACTGCGGGAATTTGCCTCCATCGGTGCCAAGCCCTTCTATGCATTCACCATCGGCGTGGTGGTCAACGTGCTGTTGGGCTTCGTGTTATCCACTCAAGTGTTCGGTGATTTCTGGAATCACCTCGGTCAATGAGCGCGCTGCCGGCCGCCAGTTGTTTCAGCTGTCAGCATTTCAAGAATGCGCCGGCCGCGCTCGAAGCCGCGTTCCCCGGCTTATCGTCCTTGAGCTCTGGGTATGCCGCAGTGCGCTTGAATGATGGGCTGTGCGCGCAGCACGAACGCTATGTCAATGCGTCGAGCCACTGTCAGCGCTACGCGGCTGCGTAGCCGGTCTCGAGAATACGTTCCATGAAATGCTCGCACTGAGCCAATTGCTCCAGCGCGACGAACTCATTGGGCCGATGCGCTTCTGCGATGTCCCCGGGGCCGCAAATCACCGAAGGTACCCCCATTTGTTGAAATAAGCCGGCCTCCGTGCCATAAGACACCTTGCCCACGGTCGGCTTTTTGGCCAACTGCATCGCCCATTGAACGATGGCATCGCTCTCGGAGGCTGCCAGGCCCACAGTCTGACTCATCCATTGCAAGTCGATGCCCGAGTTCTCATCAATGGCTTTCATTTCCCGCGCCAGCGTTTCGGCGTAGGTACGGATTTCCTGGTACAGCGCATCGGGCGAGGCCTGCGGCAGGGTGCGCATGTCGAATTGAAACACGCAATCTTTGGGCACTACATTCGCGGCTATGCCGCCTTGGATCACCCCCGTCGACAGGGTCGAATACGGCACGATGAAACCGTAATCGCGTTGTTCTATCTGCGCCAAGCGATCCGCGATCTGCCTTATGTACACCACCAGTCGAGCCGCATACTCAATCGCATTGACGCCATAGGTCACGTAGCTCGAATGCGCCTCGCGGCCATGGACGGCACAGCGGAAACGATGCGTTCCCTTATGAGCGATGATGGGCTGCATCGAGGTGGGTTCGCCGACGACGCAACCCGCGGGGCGGATATTATTCTCTTGCAGGTCGCGTATCAGGCTGCGCACCCCTAAGCATCCGACTTCCTCGTCAAAGCTCAAAGCATAGTGCAGCGGCGCATCCAGCTTATTGCTGTTGATCGCCTTTAAGAATTTCGGCGCCTGATTCAGGATGATGCCGATGAAGCCTTTCATATCGGCCGAGCCGCGCGCGTACAGCTTGCCATCCTTTTCGGTGGCCTTGAACGGATCGGTATCCCAATTTTGCCCGTCAACCGGCACCACGTCGGTATGGCCCGACAAAATCAGCCCGGGCTTGTTCGAATCACCGAGCGTGGCAAACAGATTCGCCTTCTTGCCGCTGGCATCGTGGGTGAGCCGCGTCGTGGCCCCCAGTTTGGTGAGGTAGTCGCGCACCCACTCGATCAAACCCAAATTCGATTCGCGCGACACCGTGTTGAACGCAATCAAGCGCTCGATCATCTCGCGTGCGGAGGGACTGAGTGTGGGGTTCATCGCGCGATTATATCGATAGCCGATAGGCTATGCTGCGAATATGAGCCGCGATTCCAAACGGTACGGCGCCATCGAAGCGGGCGGCACCAAGTTTGTCTGTGCCATCGCCCAAGAGGATGGCACCCTGCTCGAGGAGATGCGGCAGCCCACTCGCGATCCTGCGACGACGCTCGCCGCCATGGTCGACTTCCTGCGCCAGGGTGCCCTCGCCCACGGGCCGTTGAACGGCATCGGGGTGGCCTGCTTTGGACCCGTGGTCCTCGATCGGCATTCACCGCGCTACGGTTGCATCGGCAAGACGCCAAAACCCGGTTGGAGCCATGCCGATGTGCTCGGCACCATTCGAGCCGCTTTTGATTGTCCAGTGGGGTTCGATACCGACGTGAATGCGGCGGCGTTGGCCGAACACCGCTGGGGCGCGGCACAGGATGTGGCCAATGTCGTTTATGTCACGGTCGGCACCGGCATCGGCGGCGGCTTGATTGCCAACGGCGCACCGGTGCACGGTCTGGTCCATCCAGAAATGGGTCATCTGTTCATTCGGCGCCATGCGCGCGATACCCGCTTCGCGGGGGTGTGTCCTTTTCACGGCGATTGCCTCGAAGGCATGGCCTCGGGTCCCGCCATCGTCCAACGCAGCGGCACGGAGTTGTCGAACCTGCCGATGGACCATCCACAGTGGGACATCGAAGCGGATTATCTCGGCCAATTGTGCGCAACTGTGGTGCTGATGGTGTCCCCGCAAAGAATCATTTTGGGTGGCGGGGTGATGAACAGCACGGCTCTTTTTCCCATGATCCGACAAAGCACCTTGCACTGGCTGGCCAACTATGTCGATCACGCCGAACTGCTGAGCCACACACATCGCTACCTGACATCCCCCGGCCTCGGCGCACGCGCCGGCGTGCTCGGTGCACTGGCGTTGGCCATGAGCGCGGACCGCGCCGCGTGATGCAGTCATCCCTCCATGCGCGCCCGCCGCTGCTGCTGCTGTGCGGATTGCTATGCGATGAAATCCTTTGGTCGGATATCCCGAAGCGTCTGGC
>CAZZWE010000012.1:35894-50083 GCA_964657675.1 uncultured Steroidobacteraceae bacterium | reverse complement strand
CCTTCGATTCGGTCAGTAACGCCTCAGCCCTGATTCGATTGCCTTTTGTGAGTTCAAAATTCGCCTCATTCAGAACCACTTGGTCCAGCAGCTCGTCATGGTCGGGTAGTCTAGCAATTGCGTCAGCTCTTTGAATTTCCAGGACGGCGGCATCCAATCGATCGTGATACGCATCGATCATGGCAAGGCTGTTCAGAGGTGAAACAAGATCGGCGTGAGTATCGCCCTCGAATTTCTCAGTCATGGAGAGCGACTGGCGAAGCAATGGCTCCGCTTCCGATACCTGTCCGGCCATCAATTTCGCGCGCCCGATGTTGTTGAGAATCGTTGCAACTTCCGGATGCTCTGGGCCGTATATTTCGCGCTCGATTGGCAGGGCCTCTTGGTATGATTCCAGCGCTGCGTCATATCGACCTGTTTGATACAAAACCAGCCCAAGATCATTGAGAGATATCGCGGTCAGGGCATGATGCATACCAAAGAACCTCTCACGAATTTGTAACGCCTCACGAAGCGACTGTTCCGCGCTTTGCAAGTCGCCGCTCAAGAATTGGGCTGAGCCCAATGCTGCGAGCGTCTCAGCCAGCACGTTGTCGTGTTCCGGACCGCGTTTTCGATCAGCAATCAAAGCCTCATTGCAAAGACCGATAGCCTCTGAGTAATTTCCAAGTTGCATCGCTACATCTGCCAACGAAGTGAGTGCGGTGGAGCGCAAATCATCGGATGGGTCCACAGTCTTGCGCGCCAGCGCTACCGCGCTGCGCAGAACCTTCTCGGCAGGCTCGTAGTCTCCGGCCAGAAACATGGAGTGTCCCGACGCGTATAAAGCCCTCACCCGCACCTCGTCCGATACAGTCGGTGACTCGCTATCGGCGCGTGCCGTCGTCAGCAATTCTTCAGCCGGCTTATAGAGGCCCAATCCGGAGTAGGCCTGGCCCATCGCCGTCAAGAGTTCAGCTCTTACGCGCGGTTCGTGCGCCAGGGTCTTTGCTCCGGTGCCCTCGCGAATCTCTTTGGCACCTTTGTCCAGCACCTCTTTCACGGTAATTGCATTGCCGCGGTTTTCGCTGGGGTCTGCCAACTGGAACAAGCCCACCATGAATTGCGTGGTGCGATCTGAAGTCGCGGCCTCGGTACGCGCGACATCGCGTTGCTTGAATGCCAGCCACGCGGCGATTCCCGCCACAACGGATAGCGCACAAATTCCCGCCATCACCGCGCGCCTCACGAAGCGGTTGCGCTGTCTTCGACGCCGGGATTGCCGTGCGTAGTCTGCAGCAGCGCCCGACGGCATCAGGCCGGCCTCTTCAACCTGCCGAATTGCCGCAATCTTCTCTGGCGCAACTCCCAGCCATCCATCGGCGCGCCCGTGGTACTCCCAAGCAGCCGCATCGCGGGCCAGCTCATCCCGCACTCTCAATAGCGCCGTCTCGCGTTGCAGCCACTGCTGTGCCCGAGGCCAGGAGCGGATCAACGCTTCGTGTGCAAGAGAGGTGACGGGGCCATCGCCCAGTCCCTCGTCCGTCGTCACGCAAAGCCGTCGTGCAACGAGTCTATCGAGCAAGGCCCGCGCAGCGGTCCCTTCAGGAAAACGCGACAAAGACGCATAGCGGCGAGTCACGGCTCCGTCCTCGCTGACACCGACCAACTCGCGCATGACATCGCGAAAGGCGGTGTCGACTTCGGTATCGATGTCGCCGACAACTTCGTCGGCCGTGGAGATCAGTGCGTCGCGCAGCCCACCGCCGTACTCGGCCCAACGCAGCATTCGCCCCTCACGCCGCTCGTAGAGCTTTGCGAGCGTGTACTCCAGCAGTGGCAGCGCTTCGGGATATCCGGTTGCGTCCCGCAACAACTCCTTGTCCAGTGACGTGCCGTTGCGCTCCTCCCAGGTCAGGCCGGCTGCCCGCGCCGGCTCGCGGATCATTTCCGCCAATTCATCAGGACGCGGCGGCAGCAGGGTATAGGACGGGCTGCGGCTCAGATCCTGCATCAACTCCGGGTACGCCTCGAGACGATGCACGAAGTCGCTGCGGATCGTTGCCGCGACCCAGATCGACGGGGAGCGGGACAAGGCGACCAGCGCTGCAATCAGTTTGGCTTCATCGATGCCGGCGGCAGGGTTTGAGAAGGCTTCTTCCAACTGATCGACGTAGATCAGCAAGCGGATGAGGCCTGTTTCCATGCCGGCGGCCGCGGCATCCGCCGCGATGGCGTCTTCGATTTTTGAGACGGCTGCGTGGGGCTTCGAGAACAGTTCCTCCGCGAGTTGCGCGGTGCTGCCAAAACGCTCCAGTGCAGGCACGTAGCGGGTGAGCATGGATGCCAGCACTGCCAGCGCGCCAGTATCCCGCATGGCCGGGTCGGATTCGGAGGGGCGCAAGTCCATGGTGATCCACTGGGCGATGCCCTCGACGGGTCGGAGCACGAGCCGCGGCAAGAGTCCCGCCTTGAACAGCGAAGTCTTCCCCGAGCCGCTCATCCCCTGCACCAGCAGCAGTCTGGCCATTGGCTCAGTAGCGGCTTCGATGTCGCGGATTCGCCGGGTTAGATCGCTCAGCGCCTCCGACCGTCCGTAGAAAATGGCCTGGTGTTCGGCATCGAAGGCCTGCAATCCGCGGAACGGCGATTCACCCCGCCAGAAAGGCCTAAATTTCTCCGACTGCGGCAGACGCAGAACTTGGTCGACCCATCGGCGAAGGTGCGTAGCCAGCTTGCGTTCGAACTCTTGGCTCGCCGCAAACACGTGGTGAGCGACGGTGGTTGCGCCTTGTTCATCGAAGAAGGTCCGACGGCAGTACTCATCAAGCATGCGATATTGTTTGCTGCGTTCTTCGAAGTTCTGGCTGCCCAAACCGATCTGCGGACCCGGCATCTTCCGGTATATCAGCAGATTGGGCTTGCCGCGCGCCGCAAAGGAGGCGAGCGAATCGTTGATTTCAAATTCGGTGCCCGTCGGCGCAGGCTCGCCTTTCACCGGCGCGAAGTCCGAGGGGAGCCGCGTACCTAACCTCGACCACAGGATGATGACGACCAGGTCACTCTGCGAGGGGCGTTCGATCTGTTGCTGAAACCCGGTATGCCCGAAGAGCGGTTCGTGCTCCCAGATTAGGAAGGAGAGTTTGGCGATATCTCCCAACTCGTCCGCGAGTCGTTGAAAGACGAATTCCGCCAGCGCGCGCTCCTCAGCCACGTCCCCGGGCGAAGACAGAAATATCTTGAAGGTCGGCAGCTCGTTCATATCCCAAAGTTATATTGCTGCAGGACGTGCCTGGATGCTTTTAGAGTGCCATACCGCCAAGGATCCCGGAAATATACTTAGAGGGGCAGTAACACCGCGGCTACCGAGGAGCGCCCGGCACGGGCGTAGTAGACGGGTCTGTTAGCGGAAGTGATACTCGAGCGTAGCCGAAAACAGCACGAAACGACTTTCCGAAGTGGACTGCAAAAAGTCCGCCGCCACGCCGACGCCGACATGCTGTCCGAGGGCAAAGCGCGGACCCAGTCCCACGGTATAACCGATGCCGTTATCTGTTCGGTGCAGCTGATCGGCGCCGCTCACGTAGACATCGGTTCTGGTGATCCAAAGATAAGGACCTGCCCGTAAATCGAGGTCGATGAAACTGCCCAGGGGCAAGCGGTATCGTGCCTCCACCGCAACGATGTCGCCGCTTCCACGGACGATTCGCACGGCGTCCTCGAGCAGCGGCTGCAGATTGGACTGAGTTACGCCCGCAAGTGCTGCCCGGGTGCGGCCCACATAGCTGCCGGCCAGTTCCACCGCAAAGTGATCCGGCAACTCATAGCCCATGTACAACGTGCCGATGGCGGTGCCTCGCTCCGACCCGGATGCGGTGACGTCGTAGCCATCAGACTGCAGATCGCGAGTCAGCTTGCCGGCCGTCATGCTGCTGGTCGAGGCGCCCACGCGGACACCGCCATACAGATTCGACACCCAGCTGCCATCATCGGCCCGAGCCGGAACACTCACCAGACCTGCCACGAGCAGCACGGCGATCGGCACGATCATGGCCGCACGCCGCGATCCTACCGCCCTAAACGCCGCCACCAGTGTGAGCGCGAACAACAGCAGCATGCTCATCCCGCCACCGCCTCCCGTGACGGCCACATTTAACGGCTGCGCAGCGGTCGACACCGTGAAATTTGAACTGACGCCATCAATGGTGAGCGTCGATGTTGCTGTCGTGCCATAGGTAGACGGAGCGGTCATCTGCACGGTGACCTGGTCGCCGGGTTGGACGGTGCCCGCTGCCGAGGTAAATGCGCCGCCATTGATGCTGTACTGTCCGCCGCTGATGCTAATCACCGTAGGCGTTGTGATTCCCGTGACCGTAATGGGGTTTGAGGTTTGCGTGCTCGAAGGGGCGCTGCTGGCAACGCTGCCGAAGCTTCCTTGAAGGACGGGCTGTGCGCCGGTGGTGACCGCGAAGCTCGAGGTCATGCTGCCGATGGTCAGCACTGCGGTGGCCGTGCTGTCATAGGTCGACGACGCGCTGATTTCTACGACCACCTGATCGCCCGGTTGCACCGTTCCCGGTGCCGCAGTGAACGGTCCGCCATTGATGCTGTATTCGCCGCCGCTGCTGACGCTGATCGGCGCGCTGGCAGTGCCGGTGACCGTGATCGGACTGGACATCTGCAGAACTCCGACACTGGAACCGGTGACTGGCGTGAAACCTGCCAACTGAGGAGGCTGCGCAGCGGTCGTGACGGTGAATGTCGAGGTGACACCGCCTATATTCACGATTGCCGAGGCAGTGGTGTTGTAGGTCGAAGCGGCAGTGGTCTGCACCACGACCTGATCTCCGGGTTGAACCGTTCCGGCAGTCGATGTGAACGGGCCGCCGTTGACGCTGTAAGTCGATCCGCTGCTCACAGTGATCGGGACCGGCATCGTAGTTCCTGTCACGGTGATGACGCTGGAAGTCTGGGTGCTCGACGGAGCGGCCCCGCTCACCGGCGTGAACGAGCCTTGCAACACCGGCTGGGCGCCAGTGGTGACCGTGAAAGTCGAAGACACGCCGCCGATGGTGAGCACCGCGGAATCAGAAGTGCTGTAGCCCGATGCCGCCGCCAATTGCACGATCACTTGTGCACCTGGAGAGACGACGCCGGCAACCGAGGTAAACGGGCCGCCGTTGATACTGTACTGGCCGCCGGCACTGACGCTGATGGGCGAGGGCACATTGGTGTTGGCCACGCTGATGGCGTTGGAGACTTGTACGCTCGAAGGGTCGACATTGACCAGCGGAGTGAAACTAAAGGCGCTAGGGACGGAGTTGGTGCCGGTGCCCGACAACATCACGGTCGAGGTGACGGTCGGCGAGGCGTTGGCATTGCTCAAGACGGTCAGTGTGCCGTTGCTGCTGCCTTCCGCGGATGGCGTGAAGCTCACATTGATCGTGCACGTCTGTCCCGAGGATAAAGCGGTAGGACAATTGTTGGTTTGCGAGTAATCGCCGGTCACCGCAATGCTGGTGATGGTGGAACTGTTCATTCCTTCCGTCACGGTGATCGCCTGCGACGTGCTCGCGACGCTGATCGGTTGCGGACCGAATGACAGCGAAGCCGGATTGGCTACGAGCGTGGTATTGCAGATGACCGTCGAGTTGACGGTGGCACTGTTGTTGGTCTCGTCAGGATCGAGGAAGTTCGTAGTCGTTGTGAAATCCGCAGTGGCGGTATTGCCGACCGTCGTTCCACAGCCGGCGTTAGGATCCAGCGTACCGGTAATGCTGTACGTGATCGACCCATTCGCGGGTAGCGTCACGTTTGACGTGTTGATATTGCCGCTTCCCGATGCATCGCAACTCGCACCGGCGCTGGCCGTGCAAGTCCACGCAGCAGCGGTGATCGAGGACGGCAGAAGGTCCACCACGGAGGGCGAGTCGGACCCACTCAATGTGTTGTTGCCATTGTTCGTGACCGTCACGTTATAGGTCACGGATGAACCTTGCAGAACTGATGACGGACCGGTCATCGTCACCTGCAGGTCATCGGGCGTCGCTGCGGCGAGTCCTCGTAGTTCGTGATAGTTGGTCGAGCCACCGGTGCTGCCGCTCAAGCCCACACTGAGATTGGCAGGCGGTGCATACGGAAAGGGGACATTGGAGAACAGGGTCTGAAACGGCTGATCGCTGGCGCTTCGAAACTGCGCAGTAATCGTGTAGCCGATCGCGGGTGACACGGCCGGCGTCAGCGTGAATATCACGGTCTTCGGCGACGGACGGGTCGTCACCTGCGGGTTGTCGATGCCACCCGGCACAGAGGTCGTGCTGATCCAGGCGTTGTTCGCGCTGGCCGGACCACGGATTACCAGCGACTCGGGCTTGGCGCCGGGGCCGCCGCTGGCACTGCCGCATTTATCGCTGGGGTTGGAAAAATTACCGTACTCATCGATGCCGATGGCCAAGTAGCCGCCAGCGCCGGCGCAGTATCCCAAGCCGCCGCCGGTGAGTGCGTTCGCCATGGGGGACGAGGTGGTCGAGTCATATAAGAATAGCGTCATGCCGTCAGCGCCCGTTCCTCCCCACGAGACGTAATCGAATTCAACGACGACCGGTATGCTGCCTGCAAAGCTGAATGTGTTGTTGAGAGCGAGACCTTTTTCGGTGTGACCGATGTCGGTCAACCGCAGCCACCCCGAGCCGGCAACGTCGATCGACGGCGCGGTCAACATGGCCGAATTGGTCAAGGTCCATCCGGTCGCAGTCGTGCCTTTAAAATCTTGTTGCAGTTTGAATTGCGCAACGGCAGGCGCGGCCAGTCCGGCCCACAGCAAGCAGCTCAAGGAAATGGCGGTGAAATGGCGGCCGAAATCGAATTTCATGGATGAAGATCGCTCGAATACGCGTCTTGCGCGGTGTATGAACCGTAGTCATTACGGGAAATCCCTACACGCAAAGTCTGGACAGTTGCCGCAGGTGTGACAATCACAGATGTCGAACTCTGTGACATAAATCATGAGGATTACCTGAAAAGCCTTGCGTAGTTCACGTCCGAGTCTTCGCCACAGTGCGAAACGGCGCTCTAAGGCAGCGTGATTCGTGAAGCACGACACGTCCCCGACGCTGGAACTGCGGCGCTCAAAGGAGGGGCGCGAAGCTGACGTATACTGGAGAACGATGACTGTGGACCTTGGAATGCGAACGAAGATCGTGATTGGGCTGATTTGCTTGGCGGTTTTGGTGGCTTTCGCTGGGCGGCACTATATTCACAGGCTGTATAGCAACTTTCCTCCGACCTTCTTTCCGGGTACGCGTCGAACACCACCGCCGAAACCTCAAGGCCCGGGCATCGAGGTCTTCAGCATTGCATCCGCGGGAGCCACGATCGAATCGGTGTTTCTGCCCGCCACCGACGGCGCTACCGGCCCTAAGCCGTTGGTCATATTTGCGCACGGCAACTCGGCGCTGATCGATGATTGGTTGACGGCGCTCGATGGATTCAGGCAGCGGGGGGTCGGGGTTCTGCTGGTCGAGTATCCGGGCTATGGACGTTCAACGGGCAAACCCTCGGAGGCCTCGATCACCTCGGCCATGGACAGCGCCTATGACCGAATCATTACCGACCCGCGGGTCGATGCGTCACGAATCATCGGCTTCGGGCAATCTTTCGGCGGCGCGGCGATTTGCCTGCTGGCCAAGGATCGGCCGCTGCGCGCGTTGATTCTGATGTCGACTTTTGCAAACCTGTCACTGGCCAACGGCTCGACGCTGAAGCGCGATCATTTCGACAGCTCGCAAACGGTGGCGCAGTTTGCCGGTCCGGTGTTGGTGATACACGGGCGCAATGATCCGCGCATCCCGTGGCAACAAGGTGAGCAGCTTGCGGCAGCCTCGCCGCGCGCAAGTTTCAAACTTTACGATTGCGAGCACGATTGTTGGCAGCCCGAGCGCCTGCCATTTTGGCAAGATGCAACGCCGTTTCTCGCGCAAGCGGGCATTACGCTGATCGCGCCGCCGCCCTAGCGAGGCGATTAGCTCAGCTTTTCGAACAATGTCTTCATTGGCTTGAGGCCTGGGTACAGTCGCAGCCCGGGGTCAGCTCGACCATTATTGGCGCACGCCGACTCGCGCCACCCTCACCGTTTGGTGTTCAAGCGGGCGACAAGATCTATTGATCAGCTTTCGCTGACCCAGCCTAAGCCCAGACTCTTTTGCATGGACACGAAGTCTTGGCTTAGTTGGGCGATGGCCTGCTGGTAGTTCATCTGTGCTTGCAAACGCTTGAGGTCCGCATCGAGCAAGTCGGTGGTTGATGCGGTGCCGGCGTGCAGCCGTATTTCCGTCAAAGCATAGGAGCGTTGCGCCGAGGCCTGAATCTTGGCGTAGTCGCCCACTGAATTGCGCTGTTGGCCATAGCGATTCAGCGCGGATTCGGCATCCTGAAGCGCGGCGAGAACGGTACGCCGGTAGTCGGCCTCTGCCTCATCGCGGGCTGCCTTGGCCTGATTGATCTTGGAACGATTGCGTCCAAAATCGAACGGTGTCCATTGCAGGATGGGCGCCGCGATGTAGGTGAAGCTGCCGCCATTGAATAACGAGCCGAGCGTCGGCGCCGTGAACCCGACATCGCCCAGCAACGTGAGCTTGGGAAATAGTGCGGCAATATCTTGGCCGATGACCGAGGTCTGCTGCGCGAGCTTGCGTTCGGCAATGGCAATGTCCGGGCGTCGCCGCAGCATGCCGCTGGGATCGCCGATCAGAACCTGTTCAGGTGGCAGCGGCATGGCTGCGGGCTCTTGTAATTCATCGTCCAAAGAGCCCGGTGTGCTGCCGATCAATAATGCAAGACGATCGCGTTGGTCGACCACCTCGCTTTGCACCGGCCCCACGGTGGCCTGCGTCGATTCCAACTGGTTGCGCACCCGCTCGATATCAAGATCGGACGCCGTTCCTGCCGCACGGCGCTTTTCCATGAACTTCAGCAGTTGCTGCTCGATGTCAAGATTCTGCCGCGTCAATGCGAGCCTTTGCTGCGCGTCCCGCAGCTGCACGTAGGCCTGTGCAACTTCGGAGGTCAGGCTGACCAAGGCATCGCGTCGGCTGGCTTCAGAGCTTTGCAGCGATGCCGCTGCTCCCTCGACTGCACGCCGGTGGCCGCCAAACAGATCAATTTCCCAACTGGCATCGAAGCCGACCGCAAAGATGTTCGAATCGCTGCTTCCATTTGATGAGGCCGCGCCCAGCGCCGAGGTCAGGTTGTGGGCGCGCAGATAAGTCCCGGAGACGCCCGTGCTGGGCAACTGCTTGGCGTGCTCAGCCGCCAATGCGGCGCGCGCCTCCTGAATGCGAGCCTGCGCCACCTCGACACTCGGGCTGGATTTGATGGCCCGATCGATCAGGCTATTAAGCGTTTCATCATGCAATTGCACCCACCAGCGCGCCACGGGTTCATCCGCCGTGGCATTCGATGTGGCGCGAACGAAGCTGTCCTTGGAGGGACCGATTTTCGGCGGCTCTTTGTAGTCGGGCCCCACGGTACATGCCGCCAGGACAGTGGCGTAAAGCATCATCGCCCAGCGCGTGTTACGCATCATGTCGCACCCACAGCGCGTTGGGTGGACGGCGGCGGGGGCGAGGCAGTCATCGCAGGCGGTGTGGCCCGCGGCTTCAGTATCATCACCATCGGGAGCAGCACGATGAGGCCGACGCCTAGCACGTAAAAACAGTCCGAGTAGGTCATGACGATGGCCTGCTGATGTATCTGCAAGGCGAGCTGTGCAATTGCCTGTTGATTGGCATGGGCCAGGTCTCCGGTGCGTTCAGCAAAAAACGCCGCCTGTTGCGCGAGGCGCTCCTGCAGCAGCGTCGAATTGGCGGTAATTGATTCGCGGATTGAGTCGGCGTGCGCTTCAGTGCGGCGGTCGATGAACACACCCTGCAACGCCAGGCCGATCGAGCCGCCTAAATTGCGGGCCATGTTGAAGAATCCGGCCGCATCGGCCGTGTCGGCGCGACTGACAGAACCCACCGATATTTGATTCAACGGCATGAAGGACAAGATCTGTCCCACACCGCGCAGCAGCTGCGAAAAAATGAAATCGCCGCCGCCCGATTGGGCGGTCAGATGAATGTCGAGAAAACAACTGGCGGCAAAGCACACCAATCCACAGGCGACCAAAATGCGGGTATCGCCTTTTGCCAGCATTTTCGGCAGCAATGGCATCATCATGAAAGCAGGTAAACCCGACAGAGCCAGCACCCAGCCTGCTTGCTCGGCATTGTAGCCCGCGACCACGCCAAGGAATTGCGGCAAGACGTACAGAATGTCGTACAGCACCATTCCGACGGAAACAATGATCACGATGACACTGGCGTAGGTGCGATTTCGCAGCAGCCGCAGTTTGATGATGGGCTTGGCAGCACGCATTTGCGCGAAACCCAGCAACAGAATACCTAATGCCGACATGATGCTTAAGGTGATGATCAGCTCGGACTGAAACCATTGTTCTCGTTGCCCCTCCTCGAGCACGACCGTCAAACAGCTCAGTCCCACCGTAAGCCCGGCGATGCCGAGCCAGTCGGCCGTGGCGATCTCCTCAAGGTTGGGCGGTTCATAGGGCAGTCCCGTCAACAACAAAAAGGCCAGAGCAATGGCAACGGGTATGTTGATAAAAAAGCACCACTGCCAGCTCCAGTTTTCAGTGAGCCATCCACCCATCACGGGTCCGAGCAATGGCCCCAGCAGCACGATGAGTCCAAAAATTGTCATGCCGATGGGGATCTGCTGCGGCGGCAGACGCGTGCGCACGATGGTTTGTGCCGTCGGGATCAACGCTCCGCCAAAAAAACCTTGCCCGACCCGGCCAATGATCATGAACATTAGGCTGTGGCTGAATCCGCACATCACCGAAAACACGGTGAACAACGAGGAGCAGGTGAGCAGCAGCGTGCGCATGCCGAGTAGGCGGCTCAGCCAAGCGCTCAAGGGAATCATGACCACTTCACTGACCAGGTAGCCGGTGGCAATCCAGGTGCCCTCAGTGCCAGTCGCGCCCACCTCGCCTTGAATCTGCGGCAAGGCGGAATTGACGATGGAAATATCGAGGGTTGCGATCAATGCGCCGAGGGCGCCGGCAAACACCGCCAGCCAGTCCTGTGCGCTGGCTTTTTGGTAAGACTCGTTGGCCGCGCTGGGCATCACGTCGCGTGATCTCGATCAGCCGTGTTCACGGAGACCTTCACGGACAGTCCGGGCAGCAATCGGTCGACCAACTCTTTCGGGGGGAGTACCCGCAGGCGCACCGGCACGCGCTGGACGATCTTGATGAAATTGCCCGTGGCGTTTTCGGGCGGTAACAAGGCGAACTGCGAACCGGTGCCCGGCGCGAAGCTCTCGACCTGGGCATCGATCTCCGTCCCCGCAATGGCATCGATTTTCAATTTGGCTTTTTGGCCCACTTGCATGTGCCTGATCTGCGTTTCCTTGAAGTTCGCTACCAGGTACACGGCTTGAACCGGCACCACCGACATCAGGCGGGTGCCGGGTTGTACGTATTGGCCGATACGTGCGCTGCTGTCGCCAATCGTGCCATCGACACTGGCTTTGAGCACCGTATCGTCCAAGTTCTGCTGCGCGGTGTTGACCTGCGCCTTGGCTGACTCCAATTGCGCCACGGCTTGCTGGCGCTGGCTTTTGAGCACACCCAACTGACTTTCCGCGGCGCGCAGGGCCGCGTTGGCCGCGGTCTCGGCGGCCGAATTCTGTACTTGCTCATTTTGTGTTTGCGCGAACTTCTCTTCCGTGTCCGCGCCCTGATCACGCAGCAGCCGATAGCGCGCCGCCTGTTCCTGCGAAAATTGCGCCTTGGCGTGCGCACTGGCGGCCTGTGCACGGTTCTGCGCAATCACATCCTGTTGCTGTTTGATTTGGCTGTCGGCGGCGCTCAGATCCGCGGTGCGTGCCGCCACGCTGGCGCTCTGCTGAGACACGGTGTCTTGATAATTGCGCTTGTCGATGTGCAGCAGCGGCGTTCCGGCGGCCACATGCTGGTTTTCTTTGACGTAGATGGCATCGATGTAGCCCGACACGCGCGGAGCCACGGTCATCGAGTCGGCCCGCAAGTACGCATCGTCGGTCGACTCGATGAAGCGGCCATGCAGCAGCCATTCCAAACCAAAAAGCACGAGCGCTGTGGCAATGATCACCCCGGCGATGGTCAGTCCGACTCTGGCCCGGCGGCTCAAGGGTTTACGTTTCGCAGGCGGCGCGGGCTGGCCGGCGGGTGCCGTTGCGGGCGGCGGAGGCGGGTCGAACTCACCACTCATGCTTGATCCTAGTAAAAGTATTCCAAGTGGAAGATGTTTGCCGATTGGAAATATTTTTGCAAGCTTACATTGCTCATGTTAAAAATTGATCCATGAAACTAGTGGCTATGCCTCGGCGGCGCCCCAAGAAGGGTGGTTACACCCGCGGTGATGCAACGCGTGCGCAAATCATTGCTGCCGCTCTGAAAATCTTTGGTGAGCATGGTTACGATCGAGCCGCCACTCGGGATATTGCGTTGGAAGCGGGCGTCAATCCGCCTGCGTTGCAATATTATTTCGACGGCAAGGCAGGCCTACACCGAGCCTGCGCCCAGTTCATCATCGATCGCGCCTCCGTCACCTTGGGGCCTGCGCTCGATCACGCGCAGCTCGCGATCAAGAGCGGCCGAGCCAGCGGCGTCTTGGATGCGGTGGTGGGCCTGTTGGATGCGATGACCGACAGTTTTGCCGAGCCTGACTCTGAGATCTGGAGCCGCTTTATTCACCGTGGCAAGGCGGACGGCGCCGGGCCCGGAGTCGAGTTGATCCGGGAGAAACTCAGCGTCCCCATCCTGGATGCGGTCGCAAATTTGCTGGCCTTGGCCACCGGGCAGAGCGCTGCGGATGATGAGATTCGTCTGCGCGCCATGCTGATCTTGAGCCAGGTGCATGCGGTGCATACCGGCCGTGAAAATATGGCCCGATTCATGCGCTGGAAAAAATTCGACCAGGATAAGATTACGCTGCTCAAACAGTTGATTCGACAGAACACCTGCGCGGCCATCGAGGCGGCCACCAGCGCCGCCGCCCCTGCGGTTGTACGCCGGCGTATCGCCGCCGGCTGACCGTCAAATCCCTCGCGGACTCCTACACGGAATCGCGCTTTCCGACCCTGTTTCAAATAGCCCAACTCGGAGACAGTCACCGGCTAATGCGAGCCGCCGAAGACCTTATCAAAGCCAGCTCGCGGGGACTGTACTGCGAGGCGGGCGACTTTTATATCGATCCGTGGATGCCGGTGGAACGTGCCGTCATTACTCATGCGCACGGGGATCATTTGCGCGGCGGCAGCACTCAATATTATCTGGCGTCGACCGGCATCGGTGTCGCGCAACGTCGTCTACCCGCCGATGCGCCCATCATCCCGCTGCAGTATGGTGAAGCGATAAAACTGGGGAACACCAGCGTCTCGCTGCACCCCGCCGGGCACATTTTCGGCTCATCCCAGGTTCGCGTGGAGCACGAAGGCCGCGTGTGGGTGGTGTCGGGTGATTACAAACGCGATCCAGATCCGACCTGCCTACCCTTTGAAGTGGTTCCTTGCGATGTCTTCATCAGCGAAGCCACCTTTGCGTTGCCGGCGTACCAATGGACGGACACCTCCGCCGTGGCACTTGAGATTCTGAACTGGTGGCATGCCAATAAGGAGCGCGGCGTCGCCAGTGTATTGTTTGCCTATGCGCTTGGCAAAGCGCAGCGGGTGCTGGCGGAATTGTCCGCCTATACGTCGGAAACGGTGTTCGTGCATGGATCGGTGGGCGCGTTGACAGATGCGTATCGGGAGGCCGGCATCAAGATGTTGCCGACCCAGTCCGCCACAGTGGCTGCTGCGAAGGATTATGCCGGGGCGTTGATCATCGCACCGCCCAGCGCCGCGGGGTCGACCTGGATGCGCCGCTTCGGCGAGCATCGCACCGGTTTCTGTTCCGGCTGGATGCGGGTCCGCGGTGATCGTCGGCGTCGGGGCTACGACCGCGGTTTTGTCCTGTCCGACCATGCCGATTGGCCCTCGCTGCTGCGCACCTTCAGCGAAACCGGCGCCAAACAGGTGCTGTTGACCCATGGCTACACCGACGCGATGTGCCGCTATCTCCAGGAGCGGGGAGACGGGCGAGGCGTCGTGTTCGCCACCGGCAC
>CAZZWE010000012.1:0-35884 GCA_964657675.1 uncultured Steroidobacteraceae bacterium | reverse complement strand
CATCGATGCCGCGGCGGTTCGAACCGAATACGGCGCGGAGGAGTAGTGCGCCGCTTTGCGGATCTGTTTGAGGCACTCGATACCACCACATCGACCACTGCCAAAGTCGAAGCCATGAGCGCCTACTTCAAAACGGCGGCGCCGGAAGATGCGGCCTGGGCAGCCTACATATTGATCGGACGGCGCGTGAAGCGCAGCGTGGGACCGGCGTTGCTTCGACGTTGGTTGTTTGAGGAAGCCAAGCTGCCGGAATGGCTGGTGGAGGAAACCTATGGGTCCGTGGGTGATCTTGCCGAGACCATCGCTCTACTGATACCGAACACCGCAGCTGTCCAGCCCTCCGATATTTCACTCACCGAGTGGTTTGACCAGAGAATTCTACCGTTGGCCACGCAGGAGGAAGCCGAGCAACGCCGTCAGGTGGTCGGCTGGTGGCATGGGTTGCCCTACCGGGAATGCTTCCTGGTTAATAAGCTGCTCACCGGTTCGCTGCGTGTGGGCGTCTCACGATCGCTGGTCACGCGGGCACTGGCGGCTTGCCTTGACCGTCCACGCATCCAAATCGAACGTTCGCTGATCGGTGAATGGCAGCCGAACGCGGCGTTCTGGCAAACCATCGGCAGTAACGAAGGCGGCTTCGATGTCGTCCACCCGTATCCCTTTTATCTCGCCTCACCCATGCAAGGCACACCCGCAGAACTTGGAGAACGAAGTGGCTGGCTCGCCGAGTGGAAATGGGATGGCATCCGCGGGCAAATCGTGCGGCGCGCCGATCAGTGCGCGCTGTGGTCACGGGGTGAGGAAATCATCACCGAGCGCTTTCCAGAGATCGTGGCCGCGGCCGGGGCGCTGCCCAATGGCACCGTGCTCGATGGCGAAGTGCTGGCCGGCGCGGGCGATCGGGTCATGCCGTTCGCCAGCCTGCAGCAGCGCATCGGGCGCAAGAAACTCACGCCGAAATTCCTGGCGCAAATCCCGGCGCGCTTCATCGCCTACGACTTGTTGGAATTCGATGGCATCGACTGGCGGCACCGTCCCTTGAGTGAGCGTCGCGCTCAACTTGCGCAATTGCTCGAGGTGGCCGCGACGCCGATTTTGGGCTTGTCCCCCGAACTGCGCGAAACAACCTGGGAGGAGCTTGCCGTGGCGCGGGACCAAGCGCGGACGCGCGGCGTCGAGGGTTTGATGCTCAAGGAGTTGGCATCGCCGTACGGCACGGGACGGCAGCGCGGCGCGTGGTGGAAATGGAAAAACGATCCCTTTCTTTTCGATGGCGTGCTGCTGTACGCCGCACCCGGACACGGTCGCCGTTCGAATCTTTATACCGATTACACCTTCGGCGTGTGGGCGGGGCAAGCCTTGGTGCCCATTGCCAAGGCCTATTCCGGATTGACCGATGCGGAGATTCGGCAGCTGGACGGCTGGGTTCGCAAGCACACCGTGGAGAAGTTCGGCACGGTGCGCAGCGTCGAACCTATCCAGGTGTTCGAGCTGGCCTTCGAAGGCATCGCCAATTCATCCAGGCATAAATCCGGCATCGCGATGCGCTTCCCGCGCATCATTCGCTGGCGCACCGATAAGCCCGCGGCAGAGGCCAATACACTCGCAGATCTACAGCAGGTGCTGGCGGGTCAGCAGGCGCTTGCAGAACCCAATGGCGTCTGAGGCGGACGGGCGGCTTAAGGCCGCTCGGGATTGGTTCAAGTCCCGCGGACGTGAGCCGTTCGAATTTCAGGAAACGATGTGGCAGGCCTATTGGAAGGGCGAGTCCGGCTTGCTCAATGCCAGCACGGGCACCGGCAAGACCCTGGCCGCGTGGTTGGGACCGGTTCTCGAAAACAGTTCTCAGCAAGATCAACCCGGTATCAAGGTGGTGTGGGTCACGCCGCTCCGCGCGCTCGCGCGGGATCTCGAACGTGCACTGCTCGAGCCGCTGGCGTTCTTCGGTTCGACGTGGCGCGTCGAGCAGCGCACGGGCGATACCAGTTCCGCGCGGCGCGCCAAGCAGAAGACGCGCCCGCCGCAGGCCTTGATCACCACGCCGGAAAGCCTGTCGCTGATGCTGACCCACGCCGATGCGTCACCGGCGTTGTCGAATGTGGAGGTCTTGGTGGTCGATGAGTGGCATGAGTTCTTGGGAACCAAGCGTGGCGTGCAGATGGAACTGGTGGCAGCGAGGCTGAGAAAGCTGAATCCCAGGCTTCGCATCTGGGGCTTATCCGCAACGTTGCCCGATCTCGAAGGTGCCATGCGCGCGCTGCTCGGATCGACGGTGAAAGGCCGGGTGATTCGTGCGCCCGCGTACAAGCGCTACGTGATCGACTCGATACTGCCGGAATCCATTGAGCGCTTCCCCTGGGGTGGTCATCTGGGCCTCAAGATGCTGCCCCAAGTGCTGGCGCGCCTGGAACAAGGGCGCACGACACTCATCTTCACGAATACCCGATCGCAGGCGGAATTGTGGTATCAGGCCATCATCACCGCGCGACTCGATTGGTTGACCAGCACCGCGATTCATCACGGTTCCATCGACGCGAAGATCCGCCGCCGTGTCGAGGAGGGATTGAAAGACGGCAGCTTGCGCTGTGTGGTGTGCACCTCGTCGTTGGATTTGGGCGTCGACTTCCCGCCGGTGGATCAGGTGCTGCAGATCGGCAGTCCCAAGGGCGTTGCCCGGCTGTTGCAGCGAGCCGGGCGAAGCGGACATAAACCGGGGGAGGTGAGTCGGGCGACCATCGTTCCCACGCTCGCCTTGGAATTGGTTGAAGCCGTGGCGGCGCGTCATGCCGTGGCGAAAATGCAGCTGGAACCGCGGCCGTCCATGAGGTTGGCGCTGGATGTGCTCGCGCAGCACTTGGTGACCTTGGCGGTAGGGGGAGGCTTCGAAGCGGCCGACATGTTGCAGGAAGTTCGTACCACCCATGCATTCGAGCACCTAACCGATGAGCAGTGGGGTTGGGTACTGGATTTCATCTCGCGGGGCGGCACGGCGCTGCAGGGCTATCCGCAATTTCGTCGCGTCGCTGTGGTGGATTCGCGCTATGTGGTTCAAGGGTCCGACTTGGCGCGGCGTCATCGGCAAAATGTCGGCACCATTACCAGTAACGCGTCGGTGGCCATCAGCTGGCTGAAAGGCGGGGTGCTTGGACATGTGGAAGAATCGTTCGTGGGCCGTCTGCGCCCCGGCACAATATTCATTTTTGCGGGCCGCACTCTGAAGCTGGTCAATTTCAAGGACTCGATCGCGTATGTGCGAACGGCCACCGGCTCAACCCGATTCGTGCCTCGGTGGCAGGGCGCGCGTCTGCCCTTGTCGGTTTCGCTGGGCTTGGAGCTGTTGGATGTGCTCGGAACCTATGAGCAGCAAATGACGCAAGACCCAGAATTGCAGGTTCTTAAGCCATTGCTCGATCTGCAACAGCGCTGGTCGGCGATGCCTTCGCCCGGGCAGTTGCTGATTGAAGTGCTGGAGAATCGCGAAGGTTTTCATCTGTTCATATTTCCCTTCCTCGGCCGGTTGCTGAATGAAGGGGTCGCCTCGTTGATCGCAATGCGCGCGGCGCGCGAGTCTCCGCGTACCTTTTCGATCACCACCAACGAATATGGCTTTGAACTGCTATGCGCGGAGCCGCTCGAGGTCTGTGAGTCATCCCTGCGTCGCTGGATGAGCCAGGATGGCTTGGTGGAGGACATGCTGGCCAGCGTCAATGTGTCGGATCTGGCGCGACGACAGTTTCGCGACATTGCCCGTATCGCCGGGTTGGTCGATTCCGGCACGCCGCGACGCGGCAAGACGGCGCGTCAACTGCAGGTCTCGAGCGGATTGATGTTCGACGTGTTGGAGAAGCATGATTCTGCCAATCTGCTGTTGCAGCAGGCACGGCGTGAAGTATTGGAAGGGCAATTGGATCATGTACAACTACTTGAGTCGTTACGTCGCATCGCGGCGCAGGCGTGGCGGGTGACGACGCCGGGACGTTACACGCCTTTGTCATTTCCGTTGTGGACCGACCGATTGCAGACGCAGACCTTGTCGACCGAATCCTGGCAGAAGCGGGTAGAACGCGAAGCGCGAAAACTTGAACGGATGGCGCAATGAGCGAGGGCACGGTATCGCTGTGGGCGAGCGGCGAGGAGTTGCTGCTGCACCCGCAACGCGCCGTCATTTTGCCCGGCAGCGCCACGGTCATCGTGGCTGACACCCATTTTGGTAAAAGCGATCATTTTGCGCGACATGGCATTGCGGTTCCGGCCGGCAGCGATGAATCCGACCGGCAGCGGCTGAACCTGCTGATGCGCAGTTGCAAGGCTCGGCGGCTGATCATCTTGGGCGATTTTTTGCATGCACCCTTAGACCCGCAGAGCCGCGAGTCGAACGATCTGCAACAGTGGATCAAGACGCTGGCCGACGAGGTGCAGATCCACGTGGTCGCAGGAAATCACGATCGGGGCAGCGAGAACTTGCGCCTGCAGGGTGTTCATTGGTGGCAAGTGGAATGGATCGAGCCGCCGTTTCGCTTCATCCACGATGTTCAGCGGCTGCGGTCGAAGAAGCTCGACGCCTTATTCACTTTGAGCGGTCACGTGCATCCAGTGATCCGGTTGCGTGAACTGGGTAAGCGAGGCTTGCGCGTGCCGGTGTTTTGGCAAACGGCTGGGGGACTAATTTTGCCCTCCTTTGGCGTGTTCACCGGAGGATATGCGGTGTCGCCGATGCAAGGGGAGCGAATGTTTGCGGTCGGTTCCAGCGGGGTGGTTCCGCTGCGCGTCATCTAATGCACAGACTTAGGCGCTGCTGCCAAGGTCGATGCCCGCTTTAGATCCTCGATGAGCGTCGCGCGCAGGGTCGCGGCGCGGTCTGCCTCAGAACGCAAAATCGCCGAAGGGTGGTACGTCGCAACGATGATGGCACCCGTGGGATGAGCCAGCGATTGCTGACGGGCCGCGTCGATCGACAGGGAAGATCCCACCAGTGCACGCAAGGCGCTCGCGCCCAAGGCCACGATGACCGTGGGTTTGAGGTCCGCAATTTCTTTCTCGAGCCAGACATTGCAGGCGTTGATCTCGCGTACATCCGGCTTTTTGTGCAAGCGCCGCTTGCCGCGCGGTTCCCATTTGAAATGCTTCACGGCATTGGTGATATAGACCTGCGCGCGCTCCACTCCCGCATCGCCAAGCGCCAGATCGAGGACCCGGCCCGCGGGGCCGACGAAGGGATGGCCTTTGAGGTCTTCTTCATCGCCCGGTTGTTCACCGACCAGCATGATCCGCGCGTGTGTCGGGCCTTCGCCCACGACGGCTTGGGTGGCGTGCTGCCACAGATCACAGCGGCGACACTCCTGAGGGCCTTCGCCCGCAGACGGTAGGTCCGCCAGCGCTCGCTTCACGGCTTTCGTCATGGTGTTGGTTCTCTCGTCTGAAGTTTTATGACGGCCTTCAAAATTGGACAGCCCGTCGCGAATCAAAATGCCTATTTCCGCGGCTTCCGGCAGATTCTTCCAATATTTCTGCGGCATCTCCCGCTGCATCACCAGCGGATTGATGCGCGCGACATTGCAGATATTGCGGTAGTAAGTGCGCCACAATTCCTCGTAACCGTCGCTCGCCGGGCGATCCTGCGGCGCGGGCGAATCGACGACACTCAACGCGCTTTTATCCCAGACGGCCGCGCCATCCGGCGTGGCGATGGTCCAAATCATATTGGGGAATCGCTTCACGAAGAACGCGGCTCCGCGGCGAAGAATCTCATGCTCGGGTTCGAACCAGGCGAAATAGGCCGCTTCGCCCTGTTCGTCAAGCACCTCTCGAAAACGCACAAAGGCATGCATCTTGTGGATGTCGCGGCGCACCGCCGCGTCCATCAAGGTGGCATTGCGCACGTCGGGGTCCGCGGCATCCTCGAGCAATTTGCGGTTCTCAAACAAGGTGCGCCACGCCAGCCGATACATCAGCTCATAGCGGCCGGCGGTTCTGAAACAGCTCACGCTATCGAGCAGCCGCATCAGAGTGGCCGGCAGCGCGATTGGACTGAGCACAGTGGCCGGGGTGGCGACTGTGTCGCTCGAGTCAGCGATGGCCTTCATCGCCTCATCGGGTTTCACCCCGGCGCTGAGCAGCGGCCGAGCGCGGTTACGCCATTCTTCGAAACTTAAAGACGGTTGCAACATCCTTTGAGAGTGTCCTCAAAGCAGCATTTGTTGGCTGCCAGCCTGCAGGAGGTCCACGCGTAATCTTTCGCTGCCTTGTTGGCCTCGGGTAGGCGTGTAATCCGCCGTCACGATGAAGTGGCGCGCCCGCTTCAGTCCGGCGCCCAACGCTCGCAGATCTTCAAACCTCAGCCGCCGGTGTCGGCGCGAGGACAAAATGCGATTCACCACCCGCACGCCGAAGCCCGGGATGCGCAACAATTGGTGCCGATCCACGGTATTGACGTCCATCGGAAAATCATCTCGGTTGGCGAGCGCCCACGCCGTTTTCGGATCCACGTGTAAATCCAGATGGCCACCGGGCATCGAATTCGCAAGCTCGATGGTCGAGAACTCATAAAAGCGCAGCAGCCAGTCGGCCTGATACAGTCGGTGTTCGCGCACCAGCGGCGGGGCGCGATTAGGCAGGCGCGCCGAGGAATGCGGTATGGGGCTGAAAGCCGAATAATAGATTCGTTTCAAACGGTAGGATCGATACAAACTGTCCGCGGTGTCCAGGATGCTGGCATCGGTGCTGCTCTCCGCACCGACGATGATCTGCGTGCTTTGGCCGGCTGGCGAAAACTTGGGCGCCTTGGCTCCCGCCTCCTTGGCCTCATCGAGTTTCAGGCAGATTGCGCCCATGCTTTTCTTAATGGAGACATCCGATTTCTCCGGGGCGAGGGACTTCAAGGCATCGCGCGTCGGCAGTTCCAAATTCACGCTCAAGCGATCAGCGTACGCACCGGCCAGTTGGATCAAGTCCGCGCTGGCCTCCGGAATGGTCTTCAGATGAATGTAGCCGCGAAATTGATGGTCTTCTCGCAAGGAACGCGCCACTTCGATGAGCTGCTCCATGGTGTAGTCGGCCGATTGAATGATGCCGGAGCTTAGGAATAAGCCTTCGATGTAATTGCGCCGATAAAATGACAATGTCAGCGACACGACTTCTTGCGTGGTAAAGCGTGCCCGAGGGACATCGCTCGAGCGGCGATTGACGCAATACACGCAGTCGTACAAACAAAAATTGGTCAGCAGAATTTTCAGCAGCGAAACACAGCGACCGTCAGGGGTATAGCTATGACAGATCCCCATGCCGGTGGTGGACCCTAAGCCCTGCCCCGGCTGGGAACTGCGTTTGGGCGCACCACTGCTGGCGCAAGATGCGTCATATTTGGCGGCGTCAGCCAGGATGGCGAGCTTATCCTCGAGTTCCATACTGGAATTATATACAGGTCGGCGCCGCCAATCTGTAGGACTAACGAATGAATTCCACCAGCGCGCGCAGCGGCGCGGGCAGTAATCGTCGTCCCGGATAGTAAAGAAAAGGTCCTGAAAAGCGTTCCCACCACGGCTCGAGCACGGGTTCCAGCGCACCGCTGTTGAAGTGCGGTCGCAGCCAATCTTCGAACAGAGTCAGGATACCGGTACCGGCGATGGCCGCATCGACGAGCAGATCAGTGGCCGCGCCGAGTTGCACGGTCAGCGGTCCGTTGGGATCGACCCGCACGACTTCTTCGCCGCGCCGGTATTCCCAGGGGGAAGGCGCGCGGCCGCTGAAGCGCCCGCGAAGACAGGCATGGTTCAAAAGGTCGCGCGGATGCTGCGGGCGGCCGCGGCGGTCGAGATAGTCGGGCGATGCCGCCGTCGCGAAGCGCTGAGTGCGAGGCCCGATCGGCACCGCGATCATGTCCTGCTCGAGCCGCTCCTCGTAGCGAATCCCGGCATCACAACCGGCGGCGAGGATGTCGACAAAGCTTTCTTCCGCGAATATCTCGAGTTGGATCTCAGGGTACGCGGCGAGAAACCGCGGAATAATGGCGGGCAATACCAACCGCGCGGCGCTCACCGGCACATTCAGCCGCAAGGTACCTGCCGGACGCTCGCCAATGCCGGTGACCACATCGAGCGCCGATTTCACTTCGGATAGGGCGGGACGCAGGCGCGAAATCAATTGCAGACCCAGTTCCGTAGGCACGACGCTGCGGGTCGTCCGGTTGAGCAGACGCACGCCGAGCTGGGTTTCCAGTCTGCGCACCGACTCGCTTAGGCCCGAGGCACTGCGCCCCGTCGCGCGCGCAGCTTCGCGGAACCCTTTGGCGTTGGCCACGGCGAGAAAGGCGTTGAGGTCACTGAGATCGATGTCCATTGTTCGCTTTCCCGCACGGCCCGTGCGGATTATAGCTAATTGTCGAGCAGTCCAGCCGGGAATAGCATGACCCCTCTCAAAAACTTTGGAGACTTCTAATGGCAGCACTGGATAAGGCGGGAACTTACCAACTTGGGCATCGGACGGTTAAGCGGGTGGGCTATGGCGCCATGCAGCTCGCGGGCCCCGGTGTTTTCGGGCCGCCCAAAGATCACGCGGCAGCGTTAATGGTGTTGCGCGAGGCGATCGCCAGCGGGGTGGATCACATCGACACCTCGGATTTTTATGGGCCGCATATCACCAACCAGATCATCTGCGAGGCGCTGCATCCTTATCCTAAGGACCTCCTCATTGTCACCAAGGTGAGCGCGCGCCGCGGCGCCGATGGCGCCTGGATCCCCGCATTTTCGCGCCAAGAATTGACGCAAGCCGTGCATGACAATCTTCGCAACCTCAAATTGGACGTGCTGGACGTGGTCAACCTGCGCAGCATGCTGAACCCGCATCATCCCGTCGAGGGCTCACTCGAGGCGCCGCTCAGCGTCATGGCCGATTTGCAGCGGCAGGGTCTGGTGCGCCACATTGGTTTGAGCAACGTCACAGCGACCCAGGTCGCCGATGCACGCAAAATGATCCCCGTGGTGTGCGTGCAGAACAATTACAACTTGGCGCATCGGGGTGACGATGCGCTCATTGATGATTTGGCCAAACACGCCATTCCCTACGTGCCGTTCTTCCCGCTCGGAGGATTCACACCGCTGCAGTCCACTACCTTGTCCGAGGTTGCCGGCAGGCTGGCGGTGACGCCGATGCAAGTGGCGCTTGCCTGGTTGCTGCATCGTTCGCCCAATATCCTGCTGATTCCGGGTACCTCGTCGGTGGGTCATTTGCGCGAGAATCTTGCAGCGGCGGAACTCACGTTGCCGCAACGCGAGCTCGATGAACTCAACAAGATTGCCGCGTGACCCTAAGACACTCGCGCACTGGCACGCAGCGGCACGGTGACCTCGATGCAGGCACCGTGGCCGGCGGGCGCGGTGTTGCGCAGCGTGCCGCCCAACAGCGCTGCGCGATAGCTCATCAGCCTTAGACCCAACCCGCTGTAATCGGACCAGGCGCCTTCAATGCCTTTGCCGTCATCCGCGACGCTGAGAAGGATGTCTTCGTCCTTCATTCGCAAACCAATCACGATCTGATTTGCCTCGCTGTGCCGGTGAGCGTTGGTGACCGCTTCCTGCGCAATTCGATACAAGTGATCCGCGGCGATCTCGCCGATTATTTGCTCATCGAGCGCGGGATCAAGCGCCAGCCTGATGGGCATCGACGGGTTGCACTCTTGGGCCAAGCGGTGCAAAGCGGTCGCCAGAGAGCCGCGCACCACGTGCAACGGCGAATAGCCTCGCGCCAGGTCGCGGGCCGTGCCGATTGCATGGTTGACATGCGCCACCACGGATTGCAGCCGTAAGCGCTGTCGATCTGCATTCGAATCCGGCGACACCGCCGCCGTCTGCAGCATGAGTGCGATACCCGTCAACTCCTGACCGAGGCCGTCATGCACATCGGCGCACAGGCGGATTCTTTCGCGCGTCACCGCATCCAGGATCTCGCGCTCCATCGCCCGCTGGCCGGAGATGTCGTGAATGGTGAGGACCATGCCGTGAATGGCCGGGTTCTGCAGGTGATCGGAGGCGCTCAGCTTCAAATCGCGGGTTCCGGCTGTGAATTGGTCGAGGTGCAATTCAATGCTGCGAGCATTTTCCGGGCTGCCGCGCGCAGCGCCGAGGAATTCGCTCATCCTCTGCGCATGGGCCGCTCCGAACAGCTGGTCGGCGCGCGTGCCCAATACCTGCGTACTGGACATTCCGAGCATGGGTTCGATGGCGGGGCTTGCGAAGCTGATCAGTCCGTCCGGACCGATCACCACCAGCAGGTCACTCGAACGGCGCACCAATTCGGTCAGACGCAGATCGGCAGCGCGAATGGCCAACTGCTCGTTCGCCTCGCGCAATTCCTTGCGCATGCGAAACTGTCGGGTCAGCAGCAATTGGATGCAAACGGCGCCCAAGCCAAATAAAATCCACACATCGCCGCGCTGCGTGGTCAGCGACCAGCCTGCCGCACAGGCAATTGCCAACAGGACGGCCAATGCCGGCAAAAAACTGAACAGTTGCTTCTCCGGATTAATCGCGGCGCTTTGCCAGGGCGCCTGGAACTGCGCAGCCACCCCGGTCGAGAGAATGCAGGCGAAACACAAGACATCGCCGTAGTTATAAAAGGCACCGATGGCATCGATATTCAGGAGCCAGGCCGACATCCAGCTCACTTCTGAGGCAACCGCGATGGCCGCCGCGCCCATCAGCATGAATAGCCCATAACGGCCGCGATAACTCGGCAATTGCAAAAAGGCCAGGGTCACAATGGTCAGCAGCGAGGCGAGAGAGACGGAGTAGGCGGCAGTCGCGGCGCCACTGATGCTTGAGCGCGCATGGTAGAGCGCGTCGGGCGCCATAAAAAAACTCCAGACTCCCACCAGTTGGACGGCAAGCATGGTGAGGATGTCCAACCAGACGCGCGGCTGTCTGAACGATCCGCCCGCTCGCTTGAACAGCAAAACGAACACGGCAGTCAACAGCCAGTACTCGGCCAGGTACGGCAGGTCGGCCCAATTCAACACTTCGCGCTGTAGCTGTGGACGTGCAAAATTCCACATGTAGGTGGCGAGCGCGCTCATCGCGAAGAAGGACCAGAGCAATGTCCAGATGGCACGTTGTTCGGGCTTCACCAGTCCCGGCCGCACCAGCATGTAGCCGCCCAACAGCAGTCCGATGAGCTGCAGCGGAACCACGGCCCAAGTGGCCATGAATTCCAGTTGCTCCGTGGGCCGCAGCTGGAAGATCAAAACTGCGGCGACTGAAAGGGCGTACGCCCAAATGGCCCCAGCCAGTAGAAGGCTTGCTCGACGAATGATGCTGAGGTGCCTGTTGATGTCGGTGCGCGGAGTGTAGTCGAGAGTTAGCCTCCGCGACCATGGTCTCCTGGGGCTTGTTGATCCGCATCTCGCGGCCGAAGCGTAGGGACTGTCGGGCGCACCCACAACGATCCGCCGTTCAAGGCACGCCACGCAAAGGGGAGCCAGCGGGTCAGCGCGAAAGCCAACCATAGGGCCCATGCCAGCATGGCGGCCTTGTACCACCATAACGAAACTGAAACCACCCACGCGCCCGGCAGCTGATTCGCGGCTTGATCGGTGAACCACGAAAGGTTGCCCATGAATTGTCCAGCGCCCGCAATGCGCATGTCGGGACTTGCGAGCAAGCCGTACGGAATGGCGGTGATGAGGCCGACAATGGCCAGCAGAGTCAGGGCCATCAACGCGACTTGGAGTCCGTTGAAGGTGCTGCGCCCGAGACCCTCAACGCTCAATCCCTCGCGCCAGCGCATCGCCATCATCCAAAGCACCGCCAACAACATGACTGACCAGGAAAATGTGCTGAGTCCCAGGCCCAGCAGCAGCCATTCGTGGGTGGGCAGCGGCGTGCTACGGCTGCGGCCCAGGAGGCTGGCGAGTATCGCGAATATCGCAAGCTCGCCCCAGTACAAGATGGCCGGTCCGACGCCGCGTCCGCCGGCAAACAACACCCAGCGCTGGCCAACCTCCAGCGTCGTCGTGACATTGCTGCTGGCCACCGCCAAGTTGACCGGCGGCGATCGCACGATCACCCCGTCGGCCTCATCGGATTGCCAATCAACCTGTACTTGGTGCGTGCCCGGTATCAACGCCAATTGCAATTGGCCTTTTTCTGCGCGCAACGGCAGGGCTCTGCCATCGACGCTGACCGCCGTCAGGCGGGCGCCGGGCGGCAGCTGGATCGCGTGCTGATTGCCCTGAGTGCTTCGATAGGTGAACTGCAGGTGCGAGTCGCTGGAGCGTTTGCCGACGCGAAGGGTCTGCGTCACGGTGTCGATCGCCAAGGTATTGCCGGCGACCGCGACGGGCCGCGACACGCTCACTCGAAGGTGTTCGCCCGCCCGCGGGTAATACTCAAAGACCCAATCATTCGGCTGTACGGTTGCGGGCAGCACCGCCGGTGTGCCATCAAAGGTCGCACGCCACATCGGGCTGATGGCAAACGTCCACACTTCATTCCATGGCTTGTCGGTCGGCGCCGATAATTCAAAGCGGTCGACCTGCGTCAACGCCGACTCCCAGGTGAACTCATCGGCGTCCGTATCAAAGCTGGCCGGTACCCGGGTGCTGCCATCCGTGTCGATGCCACCCGTGAGTACTGATTCGCCGCGGAGCAAGGGGATCTCCAAGGTAAAGCCGCCGTGGGCGGGCGCGATGCGCTCGACGCGGGTGACCAACGACCAATCCAGGCCCAAGCTAAATTCGCGTGTCACCCGCACGTAAGGCGCGAATCGGTCGGCGCTTTGAGACGCGGCGGCACCGTGATCGCCAGACTGGCGCCGCGTCAGCTGCAAGGTGTTGCCCAGCAGTTTGCCAGCGGCGACCCCGGCCACTTCCCACCCTTGCGCCGTCACCGACACGCTGCGGGGCACCTGGGGAAACAGCAGCGCGACTGCATCGACAGACGAAAGCCGCGCGTTGATTTTAACCAAATGAACTCCTGGCTTGAGCGTCAGCCACAGCTGTTGATTGGCGTCGCGATACGCGCCGGAGATCGCGCTGCCATCGACACTAATCGAGCTTGGGTCGGTGCGCTGACCCATGGTCGGCAAGGCCACCGCCACATTGGCCAGCGCCGCGACGTTCAAGTCGATCGCGACGCTATTCGCTTCGATCGTGACATGCGCGCTCATCGTCTCGGCGCAATTGGGAACGCAGGGGGATGGCTGCGTGAGGCGGTGTGCCAGTTCGTCCAACAAGGATTTGTCGGGCGTATCCGCCGCCTTGCCGTTGCTCACCAATGCACCGCTGCAAAGCGCGGTCGCCAGCAACGGCAGCAATAGTGTGCGGCCTGGCGCCAGGCGTCGCCACCAGGCTTTGACGTCGGCATGGCCGCGCGTCATATTCCAGAAGATGGCCGCCAGTAACACGACGCCGAGAATGCGCCAGGCGGCGAGAAGCCCGGGACTCAAGATTACAAATCGCACGGTCTGTGCAGCCTCCACAGGCCCCGTCCACCCATAGTGGTAACGCACGTAGTGCCACTGTGGGATACCGGGGCCTGCTTGCAGCAGCGCGCCGGGTGCATAGCGTTCTTTGCCTGCAAGGCTGTCGAGCTGATTGGTCATCATCGGGACGCTGCGTAGTCCGCCGGTGGCGACGACCTCATTGAGCGGCGCGGGCGCCGCCGCACTCAATGCCGTGGTTTTCGGATAGGCGGGTTGTAACCTCGCGAGGACAGGTAGCATCTCGGCAGTGCCTTGATCTGCCAGTTGAGGATAGAAAGCGAAGCGGATCTGCTCAACCCCGAACGGCACGAGTTGAATCAAGAGTATGGCCAAGGCCGCGTAGTTGAGCCATCGCGCAACCAGTCTGAAACGTCCTTCGGGAACTTGCCTTAAAAGCACCAGCGTCGCGAGCGCACCCAGCACCAGCCACACCAGCATCGCGTCTTCTTGTTGAACCAGTACCAGGCCGATCAACGTCATTACGCCGAACCGCTTGCCAAACAACCGAAAGGCTACGGCGCAGGTCAGCACCACCAAGAAGATGTCCATCAACGTCCAGCGTTCAATCCAGGCCTCGGGCGCCTGATCCGCATTCAGCGCCGCCAGCAATCGATGTCCCGGCGGTAAGGTCAGCGTGCCGCTGACTTGGTCGAAGCGCTCGTTCCAGCCCGTCGCCGGCAAGCGGCCGCCGGAAGACTCAATGCGGGCGAGTGTGGAGAGGTTGACGTAGGGGCTGCGAATCTCCACGCCGGTGAGCTCGCCCGCGCCTTGGGTCACCAGCAGATTGTCGGCTCCTAGCTTGGCGTGTGCCAGCGTGAAAGGCTGGCGCATATCCAAGCGCCAATCGGTTCGCATCTGCCCCTGAATGTTGTCAACGACGGTAAACCCCTGATGCGAAAAATCCAGGTACAAATCGCGCCGCAGAGTTAAGTGATTCGATTCCTGCGCGAGCGCGCCGCGGCTATGCTCCACGATACGCAGCCCGCCGCCGGTCTCGACTCGATAGCTGGGATAGGCGCGCCACTCCTGCGGTACGTTGGATTGCGAGGGGTCAACGCTGGCTGCGCCTTCGATGCCTGCGACACGCAATCGATCGTCGCCCTGATAGCTCCAGATTTCCTGTTTGGGCCACGCGCCTTGAGCGGCTGCGAGCGAAACTTGGCTTGGATTATCGGTCGCTCTTAAGGTCACCTCCACGGTCCAGCTGCCCGCGCGAGCCTGAATCTTGAGGCTGCCGTCGGGTGACAGGCGCGCCGGCAAGGGGCTGTTCAATGCCACGGCGGCAAAGCCGGGCGGGATGACTCCGATCAGATTTTCTTCGCGCGGATCGCCGGTGATGCGCAGTTCAACTCTCGTTTCAAGCATCAACGGAATGCCGTCGGTGAGCAGACGATAGACTTGCACATCCATCTGCTTGGCCACTGCCGTGTCGCGGCGCTTTCCCAGCCACAGCGCATCGTCGGCGCGGTCCAGCGGCTCGATCAGCTGACCATCCACGGTCAACGAAATCAACCCGTCTTGAGCAGGTACCGCCAGAGACTCTGGGCGGCGGGCCCAGGTGAATTGCCCGGTGACATTGAACGTGCCCGCGCCGGCATAGACTTGAGCAATGCCGTCGCGCGATACCACGGCGGCGGGTGTGTTGTTGACCGCGACGCTGCTCGGCCAATTGTCGAGGTTGCCTGGTAAAGGAATCCAACCGTCTGCAAAGGTCTGCCAGCTTTGGGCAAACCGCCCACCGCTTGGGCTCAAGTCCAGTGTTAGCCGGCCCGGCAGCGCGCACAGCCGGTTGTCCTTATCCGTTCCTGCGGTATTGGCAAAGAACGGGCATCGCAGAAAGGGTTTGTCTTGAAGTACCCAGGATTGCCAGCCTTCAAGGTCCTTGGGAACGTAGGCTTGCGAGAACGCGCTCAGCGGAGCCAAGCCAAGCAGCAGCAACGCGTAAATCCCTCGCAGTCTTCGCATAGTCTGTCCTTGGCCTCAACGCTTGCGCCTCACGATATGCGAGCGCCCTGGTGTCGGGCAAGCCCGCCTCACCTGAACCTAGAGCGGAGCAGGTTTTAAAAAGGGGTTAACGCAGGCCTTAAGACCGCTATGCTGAGTCCAAACCCGACGTGCTATTAAGGAATGTTTCATGCCTACTGCCTCGAGCCCTAAAACATTGCTGCTGATCGGTGCCTCGCGCGGCCTCGGGTTTGCCTTGGCGCAGGAGTATTTGAAACGCGGGTGGCAAGTCGTGGCCACCGAACGGGCGGGATCTGCTTCACGCCTTCATGATTTACATAAAGAGTTCGCCGGCCGACTGGAAATTGAAACGGTCGATATCGTTCATCCGGATCAAGTGGCCGCGTTGCGCGCGCGGCTGGCTTCAAGACAGTTCGATCTGCTGTTCGTCAATGCGGGCGTTACCAACGATTTTCGTGAAACCATGGCCGATGTGACCACAGAGGAATTCACGCGGGTGATGATAACCAATGCCTTGAGCCCATTGCGCGTGGTCGAGGCCTTGCAGGATCTGGTCCCGCCCGCCGGTACCATCGGCGTCATGTCCTCCGGACAGGGCAGCATCAGCAACAATGAAAATGGCGCGCATGACGTCTATCGGGGCAGCAAGGCGGCGCTCAATATGTATATGCGCAGTTTTGCCGCACGCCATTCCAAAGTTCCGCGAACGCTGCTGCTCATGGCGCCGGGGTGGGTGCGCACGGACATGGGCGGCCCTGAAGCGCGTCTCAGCATCGAGGACAGCATACCCAACTTGGTGAATACCATGGAGGCGCAAGCCGGCAAAGCCGGACTCCAATATCTGGATTACCTCGGCCGAACGGTTCCGTGGTAAGTGTGACCGCGGCACACTAAACTGTCGCGAACAGGGACGAGCGTAGGCGGGTCAAATGATTGACATGCAATCGGTCAGCAAAATATTCCGCACCGACCTGGTGGAGACCCATGCGCTGCGCGATTTCACGGTGCGGGTGGATACCGGGGAGTTCGTGGCGATCACGGGGCATTCGGGTTCCGGTAAGACCACCTTGTTGAACGTCGCCGGCCTGCTCGAGGATTTCGACGGCGGCCGCTATCACCTTGACGGCCAAGACGTCACGCGCCTGAAAGACAACGATCGATCGCGCATTCGCAATGAGAAAATTGGCTTCATCTTTCAAGGCTTCAATCTCATCCCGGATCTGAGCATCTATCATAACGTCGAGGAGCCGCTGCATTACCGCGGCATGGCGGCGCAGGAGCGCCGCGAGCGCATCACACGGTCACTCGAGAGAGTGGGCTTGAGCACCCGGGTGAGCCATCTTCCTTCGCAACTGTCGGGCGGACAGCAACAACGCGCTGCGATCGCGCGTGCCATCGCCGGGGATCCGCGGGTCATTCTAGCGGACGAGCCCACGGGTAATCTGGACACCACCATGTCTGAGCAAATCATGGAGCTGTTGCAGGAAATCAATGCCGCCGGCACCACCATCGTGATGGTGACGCACAATCCTGAATTGGCGCAGCGTGCCCACCGCCAGATTCATGTCGTCGATGGGCAGATCGCCAATATCCAGCACTTCAAGGCGTGGAAGCCTCCGCAGAGCGTCTCCGCCGGATCTTGAGGCGGGTTGTCCGTGCTGGCTCATGATGTTCGGTTGGCGTTGCGAAGCCTGCGGCGCAATCCATATCTAAGCTTGCTGATGATCGGTGCGATCGCGGTCGGCATCACCGCGTCGATGATTGCCATCACGATGTATCACGCGCGTTCGGGTCATCCCATCCCGTGGAAAGACAACACATTGTTTGCCGTGACCTTGGACCCGCGGGATGACGTGCCGTCGCAGGGATTCGATCGCCACCCAGAATACCCGCCGTTTCAGCTGACTTACCAGGACGCCCGCGCTTTGTATGCCTCGGACATCCCGTTGCGCAGTGTGATGATGTTCACGGCGCGGCAGGTACTGGTGCCGGATCGGGAGGGCGTAAAGCCATTCGGTGTCGCGGTTCGGGTGACCACGGCGGATTTTTTTGGCGCGTTCGAGGTGCCCTTTGTCTACGGCTCCGGGTGGTCTCGCGCAGAGGATGATGCGCCGGGCGCCGTGGTCGTCATCTCCCGTTTTCTAAACAACAAGCTGTTTTCCGGCGCGAACAGCGTGGGCCGCGAGGTGGTGCTCGGTGGTCATACGTACCGTGTCATTGGGGTGGTGGGCAGCTGGACGCCGCGTCCGAAATATTATGATGTGAATGGCTTTGCTTTCGACCTTCCTGAAGACATCTATCTGCCGTTCGGTTGGATGCAGGCGCTCAAGCTGGAGACCTCCGGCAGCACCGATTGCGTTAGCAAGCGCGCCAAAGTCACCAGTTTCGAAACGCTGCTCACCCAGGATTGCGTCTGGTTGCAGTTCTGGGTGGAATTTCGCCATCCGGCGGACAAAGCTCGATACCAGACATTCCTCGACAATTACACGGACGAGTGGCGTAAGCACGAGCGGTTCCCGCGAAAAAACAACAATCGGCTCGCGAATGTTCCGACTTGGCTGGACATGGCAGACGTCATTGGCGATGAGAGCCGGATACAAGTGGTCTTGGGGTTGGTATTCCTTGGGGTGTGTGTGCTCAACACCTTGGGATTGATGTTGGCCAAGTTTCTGGGCGCGGCGCCGATTGCCGGTTTGCGGCGCGCGCTCGGCGCTAGTCGCTTCGACATCGTGCGCCAGCATCTCATCGAGGTGATGTTGATCGGCCTGTTGGGCGGCATGGCCGGGTTCGGCTTGACGCTAGGGGGTTTGGCCATACTGAAGGTATGGCTGTACTCCTGGCTGGTGGCGCGGTCGGATAATCCCGATCGTGTTGCGTTGATGAACTCCTTCGTCCATATGGATCTGTCAGTCATCGTCGTGGCCATCGTGCTGTCACTGCTCACCGGCCTTCTGGCGGGCCTTTATCCGGCCTACCGGGTTGGAAGGCTCGCGCCGGCAACTTTCTTGAAGACGCAATAAATGCTTCGGGCCCTGCTCAGCGCACTGAGTCGCAATAAAACCGGCCCGTTGTTGGTCGCGGCCCAGGTCGCGCTCACATTCGCGGTGTTGGTCAATGTCGCCTATTTGGTCGAGCAACGATTCGTTGAGATCGGCAAGCCCTCGGGACTCGATCTCGACAACATGTTCTGGATCGCCACCGGCGTGACCTCAAAAGACTACGATTACGCGACGTCGGTAAAAGCTGACTTGGACTATCTCAACGCTTTACCGGGTGTCGTGGCCGCGAGCACCGTCAACAATCTGCCGCAGACCGGGAGCATCAGTGGCCTGCCGTTTGCGGCGTCCCTGGAGGCACTCGAGCATCCCAACGGCGGCGTTGACGGCGAGGTCTACATGGGTACCGAGAAATTCCTGGATGCCTTGGGTCTGAGGCTGGTCGCTGGACGCAATTTCGATGCGTCAGCCGTGAAGCCGCCGGCGGTCGATTCCAACGCGTCGCTCGGAGATTGGGCGCAAGAGGCAATCATTACGCAGGCAATGGCGAGAAAACTCTTTCCTGACGGCAACGCGGTCGGCAAAACGATATTCGTGGGACTGATCAACAAGAGCTCGACGGTTGTGGGTGTTGTGGACCACATGATGGGGCAGCCGGCCTCGGGAGAATTCGAAAAGTTTGTCACGCAGATTGTGATCGTTCCCATTATCGCGAACGGTCCCAATGGCTTTTATGTCGTGCGGACCCGGCCGAATCAACGGGCAGGCGTCATGCGGCAGGTTGAAAAGGAGTTTGCCGATTTGCGGGCGGGTCGCTTCGTGTCTCGCTTGGATGACTTCAGTCGTACGGCCGATGCGATGCGTCAGGAGACGCGTGCAAGTGCCGTCATACTGGCGGTGGTTGCGCTGTTCGTGCTTGCCGTAACCGTCGTTGGCATCAGCGGGCTGGCCGCATTCAATGTGACCACGCGGACCAAACAGCTGGGCATCAGACGCGCCATCGGCGCACGCAAGTGGCATATTCTCCGCTATTTTTTGGTCGAGAACTGGATCATCACGACCTGCGGGTGCGTGCTCGGGTGCCTGCTGGCTGTCGCGGCGGGTCTTAAGTTGAGCACCATGTATGAGATGCCGCGGCTGCCACTTTATTATCTGGTGGGCGGCGTGCTCATCATTTGGGGCGTGGGCTTGCTCGCGGTGTTGGTACCGGCGCGGCGGGCGGCCTCGATTTCACCGGCCATCGCGACCCGCGCCGTTTGAAGTCACCGTTTGCTGTTGACGAATTCCCATACTTTGGAAATCACCACCGATCCCTCGCCGACCGATGAGGCCACCCGTTTGACCGAGCCGGCGCGCACATCGCCGACGGCGAACACTCCGGGTAGCGAGGTGGCGAAAGGGGATGCGGCGGACCCTTCGCCGAAGCCGGTGATGACATAGCCATTCTTATCGAGTTGCACCTGGCCGGAGAGCCATTCGGTATTGGGAGCGGCCCCCACCATGATGAACACCGCGCGTGTCTCGACTTCGCGCGTGACACCGGTCTTGCGGTTTCGAATAGTCACCGCTTCAAGGTGCGTGCCGCCTGACAGGGCGCTGACTTCGGCCCCGTATTCGATCGAGATTCTGGGGTCTGCTTCCAGCCGATTGGAGAGGTAACTCGACATCGAGGCGGCAAGCGAGTCGCCGCGAACCAGTACGCGCACGCAGCTGGCGGTGCGGCTTAAAAACATGGCGGCTTGTCCGGCCGAATTGCCGCCGCCGATGATGATGGCTTCAGTTCCTTTGCAATAGCGCGCCTCAATCTCGGTGGCCGCATAATAAATGCCGGCGCCCTCGAAGTCGGCAAGCCGCTCCAGCGGCATGCGCCGATACTGAACGCCAGTGGCAACGACCACCGATTTCACTTTCACACGTTGTTCGTTGTCGAAGGTCACGCAGAAGTGTCCGTCATCCAGCTTATCAAGCCGAGCGGCGCGTCGCGGCATCGCGAAGCGCGTGCCGAACTTCATCGCCTGGATCTCACCCCGCCAAACCAGATCAGCGCCGGAAATCCCGGTGGGAAATCCCATGTAGTTTTCGATTCGGCTCGAAGTACCGGCCTGTCCGCCGATGGCGATATCTTCCACGACCAGGGCGCATAATCCCTCAGCGCCTGCATATACGCCGGCCGCGACGCCCGCCGGTCCTCCGCCCACGATCAAGACATCGAAGCTTTCGTCGTCCCGGAAATCGAGTTTGAGTCCGAGCAGACGCGCTACTTTTTCGGGAGTGGGATCCGACACAACCGCGTTACGTCCAAAGATTACGGCCGGAACGCCGGTGGCGAGTGAGCAATTGGCGGCGGTTGCCTCGGCCTCCGGGCTGCCGAGCGGAAAAGAGCTGTAAGGAATGCGATTACGGCTCGCGAATTCGGCAATGCGCCGCACGTTGCGGTCATCGTCTTCGCCAATCAGCCGCAGGGCGCCGTCACGATCATCGAGCTGCCGCCGGCGTCGTGCCGAAAACACGGTGATGATGATGTCCGACATCTCCGGAATCCGCGACATGAGCGTCAACATGGCCTCGCGCGGCACTTCGATCACGCTGACATCTTTGACCGCGCGCATCGGCATGGACCAGGCGCCGCCGTTTAGAAACGAGATCTCGCCCATGAACTGCGTCGGACCGAGTGTGGAGGGCAGGTGCCGTTGATCGGTGAAAGGGTTAACCACCTCGATTTCGCCCTGCTCGAGATAGATAAAACGATCCATCGGATCCCCGGGCCGTGCAAGAAAAGTCCCTGCAGGATAGGTCGCAGCCGTGCCTGCGCCTTTGAGTGCCTCGACATGAGCGGCGGACAGCGGCACGCGCTGCATTTGCCGTAAATCGGCACCAATGGTTTCCATGGTTATCGCACTCTTCGTCGGCGCCAGCTGGCTAGCAACCCTGTCATCTTGGGCGATTATCGTCGAGATTCAAGTACTATCAATCCGATGACACAGAGATCTTGGATGCGACGCCTCATCCCGGCCAAAATTCTAGCGCTCGTATTGTTCTTCATGGCAGCTCCCCTGCATGCACAAATGCCGTTCTACACCGACGACACGTCGCTGACCGAACCGAAGAAATTGCATGTCGAGATTTTCGACGAATTCGATGGATTGCAATCCTCGCAATATCCGGATGTTCGTCAGAACACGTTGAATGCCAAGATCAACTTCAGCCCACTGAAACGGCTCGAATTCGATTTGGACGTGCCGTACTTGTCCATTCAGCGCGCGCCGGGTGTGCCAGCCTCCCACGGCGTCGGCGATACCAATTTAGGCGCGAAGTGGGCCATCCGCGAGCCCACGCCCGACTCGAATAGCCCATCGGTGGCGGCGAGTTTCTACGTGGAATTTCCGACCGGAGATGAGAAGCAGGAATTGGGATCCGGACTCACCGACTATTGGCTCAACGTTATTTTGCAAAAGCCGCTGTCCGATGCCACCCGATTCAACGTCAATTTGGGGTTGCTGTTCGCCGGCAACACCAGCACGGGCGCGGTGGGCATTCAGACCCGGCGTGGCCAGGTATACACCGCGGGTTTGTCGCTGCTGCACGATATAAATTCAAAGCTGACCTTGGGCGGCGAACTGTATGGCGGCGTCTCAGACGGCGCGGGTCAGGATAAGACACAGCTGCAGGCCATGCTGGGAGGGCAGTACACCATTCGTGATGGTTTGACTCTGTGCATCGGAATTTTGGGCGGCAAATTCGGCGCGACCCCCCGAATCGGCGGGCAGATTGGCTTATCGATGGATTTCCCGGATATCGGCGCCTCACGTCCCGCGAAGTGAGCGGGGACGATGAGCCTAGTTCAGTTGCGCCTCAAGAAATTGCAAGGCGCCAGGCTTCAGCGGTTGGGCGTTGAGTTTGGCGGCATACAAAGCCGCGCCGGCCTCCGGCGGCAATCGAGGGGGACGCAACTCGTAGGCAAGATGGCCTGCCGATAGCCGTTGTTGCAGCGGCAGGAGACAAAGTTCCTGCGTTTGAAACACGCTGCCCGAATAGGAAACGGGAAGAGCCTCCGTGGTGGGAACCTTCAAGCGATGGCGGACTGCGTCAATCATCGCGGCCAACTCGCCGGCGCCGCGAGTGAAGATCTGTCGGGCCAGTTCGTCGCCACTCACGGCCGCCGACGCCACGAGCTTCGCCAGCTGTGAAAACTGGCTGCGTGGCATCGCATCGGCGCCATAAATGGCCGCGCAGAGGTCGAGATCCTCATTCAGCTTGAAGTGCGCGCGAAATTGCTCATACAGCGGTCCGCGCGCATCGCGGCCATCGCTCATCCTGGAAAATAAGCTCAACCCTTCGCGTGCAATCCAATAGGCTGAGCCCTCATCGCTGAACAGTTCGCCCCAGCCACCGGCCCGGGCCTGCCGGCCCTGATATTCGCCGTACACGATCGAGCCGGTACCGGCCACCACGTTCAGGCCATCGTGTCCGGCAAGACTGCCGGCCCAGGCACAGACCATGTCATTGCCGCAACGATAGCGCGCTGCGGGGAGTGCGCCTGAGGGGAGATCATCCAACGTCGATAGCAACCGGCTGTCCTCGCCATACGCGGGAATTCCGACAAACGCGTAATCGATATCGGAGCGTCGAAGGCCGGCCAGGGCGATCGTGGCCGTGCAGCCCTGGGCCAACAGGGTTCGAACGCCCTCGACCCCCACTTCCGGATGGTACGCGGAGCCTTCCATGTGCCGCGCCAACACCTGGCCGGCTTCATTGATCAATAGAAATGCCGTCTTCGAGCCGCCGCCATCCACGCCGAGAAAGGTTGCCACCGCTCAACCGCGCCAGGGATAAATGGACACGCCTTGCACCACGCGGCTGACCTTGCCGGCGACATTCGGCAAGTCAGGGGTGAGGCCGAGCCGCATCGAGCGCAACATGGCCAAAGTTTGTGCGAACACCGCGTAAGGAAGACACAGCTCCACGCCTGACAGCGCTGCGGCCGCGCCCGCATCGGCATGCGACATTCCACGACTCAACACCCAGTCGTCCGTATTTGATGCGGCGGTCGGGTGCGCCGACAGTGTCAGCACCCGCGCAGCAACCGCATCGGAACGCAGCTCCGCCACGAGATCTTCATCGTAGCGTCGCGTGTAGGCGTCGTTGCCAAGAAACACGACGACCAGGCTGCCGTCGTTCAACACGGTCTTCGGTCCATGGCGAAAGCCCAACGGAGAGTCTGCCACCGCCACCACGTTGCCATCGGTCAATTCAAGCATTTTCAAGGCGGACTCATGGGCCAACCCTGTCAGTTCCTGACTGCCGAGATAGATGATGCGTCGAAAGTCGATATCGGCCAGCGTTCGCAGACGCGGCACAGCGTCCGGCAGTACGGCCCCCGCCAGTTGGCCGAGCAGTGCGCTGTGCGTGTGTATGGGTGATACGGCTTTGAGCGCCAACGCGGCCGCCCACAACATGCCGGTGAAACTCGAGGTCATTGCAAAGCTGCGGTCGTGGGTGGCTTCAGGCAGGAGTAGGGCGCGCGAGTCCTCGCGGCCCACGGTGTTGCGGTAAAGCGCGCCTTCACGGTTGCAGGTGATGATCAAATGACGGCACTCCGTGATCATCTGCGAAGCGAGATTCACCGCGGCCACGCTTTCCGGGCTGTTGCCGGACCGAGCGAAGGAGACCAGTAAGGTGGGTACGGCCGGCACCAGCACGCTTGCAGGTCCTGCAACGATCTCGGTGGTGGCAATGGCCTCGACGCGACGCCCGAGCACCTCGGTCAGCTTCGGCGCCAGGCACTGGCCGATGAATGCAGACGTACCCGCGCCGGTGAGAATGATGCGAGCATCGGCGCGGTCGAATATCGGCGCCAAGAACTCTTGCAAGCGGTCGGCCTCGCGCGCCAGAGAATGCTCGATGTCAGGCCATAGCGCCGGCTGCTGTAGAATTTCTCGGGCAGTCCAATGCGCGCCGGCATCGTCGATCTGCTGCTGACTGAATCCAAACACTCCAACTCTCCTAGGCCGCGCAAGCGCGCGCATAGCCTTGCAATACTTTTGTGACGCCAAAAATCACCAGTTGCCGCGGCTCATTCACCAACGACCCCGCGCGAACGGCAGCGTACTGATCCGGCATGTGCTGGCTGAGCAGCGTGAGCGGAATTGCGCGCTGACTCAATTCGGTGAACAGGACATCGACGGCGTTTTGCACTGAGGGCACATTCCAATAGTACCGAATGCGATCACTCAAGCTGTATTGCAGGTCGAGGTGCAGCGTGTCGCTATTCTTATAATACGGTTTCCAGTACTTGGGGTCGTGACGCATCGCATCGAGCGCGGCCTGTTTCAGTGATGTAGCCTTGGAACTCGCGGACACTTCCGACTGTAGGTCTTGTTGAATATCCGCCAAGGCCCATAAAGCTTCGCGCAGTGCAAAGGTAGCGCCGGGCCCCACCTTCAATATCGCGAAGTGATCGCGCACCAGCGCAGCCAAGGCGCTGGGTGTTTGGTAATCGGTCGAGTGAGCCTCGAACACCAAATGGCTTTGGGACTCGATCCAGTGCGACAGTAAGCGCGCTTTGCTGGGCTGATAGTCGATGACTTTGTGATGGTCAAATTCCACCCCGGGTTGGGCCACCAAGGCGATCACCCGCTGCCAGGCGGACTCAAGCCCGCGTTGCGCAAAGGCGGCGCGATGGGCCTCGAGTGTGATTTGCACCGCCTTTGGCGAGGTCACTTCAAGCGTCTCGAGCGCCTCGGCCGCGCCTCCCGGCGCCGGCACCTCAGTGCCGATCACGTACACCGGCGGCTCACCGCCGCTCTGCTGCCAAGCGGCTTCTGCGACGCTGCAAAGACGCGCGGCGCGCTCTGCGATGGTCGCATCGCTGAGTGCCGGGCCATCATCGGCGCAGCTCATGGAGCAGTCCAAATGGATTTTGCGATAGCCCGCCTCGACATAGGCGCCGATCAGGACCTCCGATAGGTCCATCGCCTGCGAGGCGGTTCGGTCGCGCCAACAGTTGGGTCCCAAATGGTCGCCGCCCAATAAAACGCGCTGCATGGAAAGACCGGCGCCGCGTGCGATGTCCTCGACATACGCCTTGAACTGCCTCGGCGTCATGCCGCTGTAGCCGCCGAACTGATTGACCTGGTTGGAAGTGGATTCAATCAAAATGTGCTGATTGAAACGCTCGGCCGCATGCAGGGCCGCTTCGATCACCAAAGGATGAGCGGAACACACCGAGAAAATTCCGGCCGCGCTGCCGCTCTTGTGTGCGCGCAATAGCTCTTGCAAGGCTTTCATGAGGGATCTCGGGGGTGGTTTAATCGGGCTGCAATGACAGGCACAGCGCACCGGCCAGCGCCAGCACGATGCCCGCGACTTTGTAGGGGCCTGGCAAAGTACCCACCAGCGCCAGCGAAATGACTGCGGTCAGCAACGGCGCGCCGGCGTTTACCAGCGGTGAGACGACGATGGCTTTGCCGTAACGAAATGCGTAAACCAGCAGCAGGGCCCCGACGGCATTCAACAATTGAATGACCGCTGCCAAGGGCGGGCCGCTCAGTCCCAAATTAACCGGCTGGGAAAAATCGGTGAGCAGAAAGGCCAAAGGGATGAGCACGATGCCGCTCAACGTCATGTAGGCAAAGATGCTCTCGGCGCTCATGGTGGCGTTGGCCAATTTCATGAAGAACGCCTGCAGGCCCCAGGCGACCATGACGCCAATCGACAAGAAAAACCACAATCCATACGAGTGGGCGCCGGGCTCAGGCGAATAATCGAACAGCGGCAGTGACAGCAGCGCGAGGATGATGCCGGCGATACCGAGTCGACCGGTGCGTTCCTGCAGCAGCGCCACCGAGAGCGCAACCGTCACGATGGGAGAGAGCGAGACAATGGGGAAGATCAGATAGGTGGGTCCCAGCGTCACGGCGTGAAACAGCAGCAACTGACCGCCCGCGCCCAGCAGTCCGATTGCAAGCCCCAGCCAGATCGAACGGCCGTCTCTGGAGACACGGTGCGTTGTTTTCTTCAGCACCACCGCGGCCGGCAACACCATGACCAGCGCCCACACCACATAGGTCAGTGTGTCGGGAAAGCCATGGTCGCTCGGCAGTCCGGTAAAGGCACCCCAGATTCCCCAGGTGACTGTCGTAAACAAGGCATAGCGCAACCAGGGTGAATGGGTCATGAGATTTAGAAGTGATAACTCGCGCCGAAGGTGAAGACACGCCCGAAGGCGCTGTACCCCTGTCCCACCGAACTGCTGGTGCCTGAGATGGGTGCGCCAAAAGCCCACACCGCATCCGAGCGGCCGCCGAGATAGGTGCGAGCAATGGAGTTGGCGAGATTCTTGCCCTCAGCGTAGATCTTGAATCCAGGCGCTATCTCATAGGAGAGTTGCGCGGTCACCCACGAGAAGCTGCTTTGAATCGCCGACATCCCCTGGATTTCGGTGAAGGTCTGTGCGACCGATTTGCCATCGTAGTCCCAACTGACGTTGGCGCCGATGCGGTGAGCTTCGTAGAGGACTCCCAGAGACCCGCTGCTCGGCGCCACGCCCTCGAGTTGGCCCACGTAAGCGCCGGCGACATAGGCCTTGCTTTGCGTCCGTGTGTACTGGCCATGAATGCCGAAACCGTTGGAGAACAAGTGCTGGAATCCCAGCTCGGCGCCATACACATCGCCGCGATCCCCATTGATCGGCTGGTCGATCTGGTAGGGAACCGGCACGCCCGTGGTGCTGCCGTTGAAGTAGCCCAGCACTCCGATGTCGACGCCACTGGTGACCTGCGTGGTGATGAAATCTTTGATCTTCTTGCCGAACAGCGCCAGGGTCAGCGCCGAATTCTTTTGGTAGTACCACTCGAGCGACAGGTCAACCGAGTAGGCACGAATCGGCTTCAACTGCGAATTCCCGGAGTAATCGACTTCATACACGCGATTGAGCGAGTTGTCGGTGCGGGTGGGTGCCAATTGATTGAGCTCGGGGCGCGTCAGCGTCTCCGATGCACCGAATCGAGCCTGCAGGTTCGGCTCGATGCGATAGGTCAAATTGAGCGAGGGCATGGCATACGTATACGAACCCTTCGATGAGGTCGGCGTGGGATCGCTATAGACCACGGTGGCCGAGTCCGTCGGATTCGAGGTGTTGGCGATCGTTACGCTTTCGATGTTGTCCACCGCGGTGCTGGCGGTGGTATTGGTGTGCACCAGGCGTACGCCGGCGTTGCCCGCCCAAGTCTCACCGCCGAAGGTCCCTTCGAAGTATCCGGCCACCGTGTTTTCTCTGACCTTGTAGGAGTTCACGGCGTTGAACTGTGGCAGCGTCGCACTGAAATCGTAGGTCCCACCGGCGTAGGTGTTCGGCTGGCCGTTGAGGCTGCGCAAAGCGCTCAGCATCGCCGGGATATTAAATACGGCGATCGTGTGTGGAAATGATCCGCCCGCGCCCTGCATGTAGTTCGGGAAGGTGGTGATGGAGATGACATTGGCGCCCAGCGAGCCGAAGGTGATTGGCGTGGCGCCGTCCGGTGTCGTGTAGAAGTCATACTGGCTAGAGCCCCCGGTCCAGTCATTGCTGATGTCGTCGCGGGTTTTATCGCGCAGGGTTTCAGCCACGCCCACCTTGAGTTGTTTTAGCCAGCTGTCATCGAATTTCAGAGCCGTGTCCAGCGTGAGGCCGGTGACTTTGTCTTTGATCGAATAGCCGCTGAGGCCGGTGTAATGCGCGGTCCAAAAATTGTTGTTGAGCGCGCCGGAGGCCAGGGCGGCGCCATAATCCTGCCCGTTGGGCAAAGTAACGGCAATGTTCGGCAATCCGTTGTTGGTGTTCTGCCAAGTAATGGTGTTCTGGTTGTATGGCGTGGGCGATTCAAGGCCCGCGGTGACAAAGGCGTCGTTGCCGCCTTCGGGCCGATTGGCTTCGGAGTGGTAGAGATCCGCGCTGACGGTGAATCGTGAAGTCGGCGACCACTCGGCGTTGAAGCCGACCAAGGTATTGGTGACTTGGCGATCGACGGTCTGGTTGACGATTTCAGGCGTGAAGGTGTTGGCGGTGAAACCCGTGATCAGTCCGTTCTTGACCGTGACATTCGACCATTCCGGATTGCCGTTTTGATCGTAGTTGAAATCTGGATAATAAGCTTGGTTGTACGCGACTTGCGGGTCGCTCAAGTGCGCCCACAGCCCATCCACTGCCAGATGCAGCTGATCGTTCGGCTTCCATTCCAACATGCCGGACAGCGCATAGCGCTTCTTGGTGTCGAACACCGAGCCGAATGAGATGCAACACTCCGCGACGACCGGTTGGCTGGTCGGGCCGGTGAGGGGCCATACGCCGGGATTGCTGCCATCGTAGGTGTTGTAATTGAGCGAGTCGGTGCGAGTTTTGGCATCGGAGAACACGCCGCCGATCAGGACGCCTAGCGTGTCATCGAGCATGGTATTGCTGACGAATAGTGAACCGCGCTTGCCCCACAGCTCGGACATGTCGTCGTAGTTCCCCTCGACGCGCACCGCGGAGTGCAATCCCAGTGTGTCCAATGGATGAGCGGTGCGCATGTTCACCGTGCCGCCGATGCTGCCTTCGAGCGCCGAGGCTTGCGAGGACTTCAACACATCGGCACCCGAGATGACGTCGGCGGGGAGGATGTCGAATGCCAGGGCACGGCCGTCGTCGTCAGTGGCCAGGATGCGGTTGTTCAGCGTGACGATGTTGTACTGTTGCGCCAGGCCACGGATGGACACATACAAACCTTCACCGCCGGTGGTGCGTGTAATCGTGACGCCGGTGATGTGGCGCAGGGAATCCGCCACGTCATCGTCGGGAAAGCGACCCAATTCGAGTGAATTAATGGAATCGAGGACCACATCTGCATCGCGTTTGATGTCGAGAGATTTCTCGAGGCTGGCTCGCAGACCCGTGACGACGATTTCACTCAACGCAGTGTCATCACCCGGCTTGGCCGAGGGTGGGGCGGCCTCTGTATCCGCAGCAAACGAGCCGCTACTGACACCGCACGAGGCGAACAGCAAGCCGGTGAACACGCAGGCCGCAGACGGGCGTCGTTCCGATCTCTTCATGTGCATCCCCTGAATTTATTTTATAAACGAAAGTAAACGAAAGTCATTGACGTTACGTTTCCTTTCCTTGACTATTCCGGACGCCTTCGTTTCTGTCAAGCAGCGTTTTATAATCACCGTCGGATGATCAATCGATGAAAAACGACAAGACCACGCGCAGACGGTTTCTACAGTGGGCAGCCGCGGGCAGCGCTGTCGTCGGATCTCGCACGCTGCCGGCGGCTTCGCGGTCCACCACCCCCGAGGCCCATTCGCCGCAAGCCGACGTTGCACGCCTCGCCGATGACTCGATTCAAATTGAATTCGATCCTCGCATGCGGCTGCGCGTGGGAAGACCCGGCGAGCATCTGAAGAATCCATGGGCGGCCGGCGACTATCTGCTGCTCAGTGATGGCAAAAAAATTAACGTGTTCTCACTGCGCAGCCAACATGTATCCGACGTTGATGGAGTGCATGGCCAAGGTCGGCAACTCACGGTGACAGGAGTCTCCCCAGCAGGCATCGAAAAAACCGTCGCCGTTATTTTGTTTCAACGCTATCCGGGCTTTGCGCTGTATCGGGCCAGCTATCGCAATCCGACTAACCAGCATCTGAAGCTTGGTGGTTGGGTTCTGGCTGAGATTCAGATAGCCGCTTCGCCGACGAATCGACACCCGGTGCCGTTCTGGTCTTATTGCGGCAGCACCCACGAGGATCGGCGTGATTGGGTTCAACCCGTGCAAGCGGGATTTCAGCAGGACAATTATCTCGGAATGTCGGCGTCTGATTACGGCGGCGGCACTCCGATAGTCGATGTTTGGCGGCGTGATGCAGGCTTTGCCGTGGGCCATGTCGAGGTGGTTCCGAAACTCGTGGCGCTTCCGGTGAGTTGCTGCGAAGCGGGCGCTCGACTGGCCGTTGCGAGTTCAAAGGTCACGATGCTCGAAGCCGGGGATTCGATCGAGACGCTGCAAGGATTTATTGCAGCACACTCCGGCGATCACTTCAGCACACTGGACCGCTACCGACGCATCATGGCTGAACGAGGCGTTGGATTCACCACGCCGCCCGCCGCGGCTTACGAATCGATCTGGTGCGCATGGGGATACGAGCGGGATTGCAGTGTCGATCTCATCGAAAAAACGCTGCCCAAAGTGCAGGACCTCGGATTGCGCTGGGCGGTGGTCGATGATGGATGGCAATCGAACGTCGGCGACTGGCGGCTGAACCCTGAAAAGTTTCCGCGCGGCATCGCAGACATGCAGCAATTGGTGCAGTCGATCGATGCCCACTCGTTGAAGGCGAGGTTATGGTTCGCGCCGTTGGCGGCGGCGCCCGGGTCCGATTTGCTGCACGATCACAGCGATCTATTGCTGCTCGATAAGGACGGCGCACCGCAGTTGGTCTCTTGGTGGAACAGCTTTTATCTATGTCCGGCGCACCCGCCGACCGTCGCATACACCACCGAATTGGTGCGACGCTTTTTAAGCGATTGGGGTTTTGCCGGCTTGAAGATCGACGGGCAGCATTTGAATGGTGTGGCACCGTGCTTCAATCCGGCTCATCATCATGCGTATCCGGAAGAGTCGGTGGAAAAACTGCCGCAGTTCATGCAATCGATTTATCAGGCGGCGATTGCCGTGAATCCAAACGCCGTCATCGAAGTGTGTCCCTGCGGCACCAGCTATTCGCCGTTCAACTTCCCTGCGATGAACCAAGCCCCCGCATCCGATCCGGAAAATTCCTGGCAGGTGAGGCTCAAGGGCAAGACGCTCAAAGGCCTCATGGGTCCGCGCGCCGCTTTTGCCGGTGACCATGTCGAACTCAGCGACGGCGGTGCTGATTTTGCTTCCACGGTGGGAATCGGCGCCATCGTGTCGACGAAATTCACCTGGCCACTCGACCCGAAACCGAAAGACTCATTTTTGCTCACCGCCGAACGCGAGAAACTGTGGCGTCACTGGATCGGGCTATACAATCAGAATATGTTGCCCCTCGGGGTCTATCGGGGAGAGCTTTACGACATTGGCTTTGATAGCCCGGAAGGTCATGTGATCGAAAAAGATAACCGGCTGTATTACGCCTTCTACGGAACCGCCTTCCGGGGCGAGGTGCCGCTGCGAGGGCTGACGGCCGCGCGTTATCGCGTCCGGGATTACTTCAATGACCGTGCCTTGGGCGAAGTGACACCGGCGCATCCGCAAGTCGACTTGGCCTTCGAGCATTTTGTGGTACTCGAGGCGGTGCCGGCATGAATGCTCAGGTGATGGAGCTGGGTCTGCTGGTGGAGCAGCGCCGACGCCGTATCGGTGAACTGGTGCGTGAACAGGGCCGCGCGACCGTTGAGGAACTGGCCGAACGTTTCGGCACCTCGCTGGTCACCATTCGCGCTGACCTTTCCAATCTCGAATCCTCCGGTGTTCTGATACGAACGCACGGCGGCGCGTTGCCGCCGGTCGATGATTTGGATCACCCGTTGACCGTCAAGCAGCTGCAACATCACGCCGAAAAAGTGCGCATTGCCCAAGCCGCGGCGGAGCTCATCCAGGATGGCGAAACCATCATTCTCGATTCGGGCACCACGACCGAAGAGATCGCACGCCAGATTCGCAAGGCCGAATTTACCGGCATTAACGTCATCACCAACGCACTGAACATCGCCTTGGTGTTGATCGATGTGCCGTTCGTCCGGCTGATCATGCCGGGCGGCATTTTGCGACGCGAGTCGAAGTCCTTGTCCGGCCACATGGCGGAGGCTGCGATGGATAATTTGCAGGCCGATCGTTTGTATCTGGGTGCGGACGGTTTGGATCCGGAAATCGGCGTGATGACGCCGCATTTGGCGGAAGCAGAATTGAACGCCAAGATGATCCGGATTTCCCGGCAAGTGGTTGCCGTTGCGGACTCCTCGAAACTGCGCCGTCGCAATATTTCCCTGATCGCGAAAGTCGAGCAATTACACATGTTGATCACGGATTCGGCGGCACCCATGGAAGCGGTGGAGGCGCTGCGCGTGCGAGGCGTTGAAGTCAAATTGGTATGAAGCGCGGCGTAAGATGCGGCTTGGCGGCTCTGTGCGCCTGCGCGAGCTTGGCCCGGTCCATCGATGCGCAGGCAGTCGAAGCCGCGCAGTTCTACGAAGAACAGGACTTCAAACGCGTCGAGAAAATTGATGCGCACGTGCATTTGCATGGCAGTGCCGATCGATTCATGGCGCAGGCGATCCGCGATCACTTTCGCGTTTTGACCATCAATGTCGACTATCCCGACTTTCCGCCGATCGACGATCAATTGGCCGCGGCGTTGTCCTTGCGGCAGCGGTATCCCGGGCGAGTGGCGTTCGCGGCGAGTTTCTCGGTGGAGAATTTCCTTTCACCCACCTGGGCTGCGCAGCAAGTCAGCCGCATTCAGGCGGCGCTCGATCAAGGCGCGGTCGGCGTGAAGCTTTGGAAGAACATCGGCATGGATCTCAAAGAGGGCGATCGCTATGTCATGCCCGATGATCCGCGGTTGGAGCCGATTGTTGAGGCCATTGAGCGTGCGCACAGCGTGCTTATCGGTCATCAGGCGGAGCCGTTGAATTGCTGGCTGCCCTTTGAGCAGATGACGGTGAAGTCTGATCGCGAGTATTTCGCCGAGCATCCGCAGTACTACATGCATGACCATCCAGAGCGGCCGTCGCACGAGGCGATTTTAGCCGCGCGCGACCGGATGTTGTCGGCGAATCCCAACCTGCGCTTCGACGCTGTGCACCTGGCCTCGCTTGAATGGGACGTGGAGCGCATTGCACAGTTCTTGGATCAGTTCCCCAATGCCGTTGTCGACATGTCCGCTCGCACCTCGCATCTGGAGCGGCAAGCGGTCCACGCGCCGCAGAAGGTGCGCGCCTTCCTGATTCGCTACCAGGATCGAATCTTGTATGGCAGCGACGATGAATACGGTCCGGCGGAGGGTGATGCCGCGGCCATCAGGGCGGTACAGGAGGGGTGGCATAGCGATTGGCTGTTTCTAGCGACCGATCGGCGTTTGCACTCGGCAGAATTTCCCTTTGTTTACCAGGGCATGCACTTGCCTAAAGCCGTCCTCGACAAGATTTATCGATTGAATGCCGAACGCGAATTTCCGAGCGGCTGGCGTTAAGAGCAGACATATATCTTCGCTATCGTTATAGTGAAGATTGACTCCCTGCAAAGTCCGTGTAAGACTTTTTTCATGCGCCGTTAGAGCGCAAACAACGCAAGGGGGAGCGAATGAAATTCCAAGTCGTTTGGTTCAGTGCATCCGCAATCATGGTGAGCTGGGTCGGAAGCGCCCATGCGCAAACCGCAACCACAGCACCAGCAGCGGATTCAGGAGAATTGCCGGAGTTGGTAGTAACCGCGGAGCGTCGGCACACCGATCTGCAACAATCAGCCATCTCAGCAACGGTGCTGACCGGAGGTGACTTGGCAAACCTCGGGGTCACGACCGTCGATCAATTGCAATTCGCCACGCCGGGCGCAACGGTCGACAACTTCGGCCAGGGCATCGACTTCAATATTCGAGGCATCGGCAAGGCCGAGCACAACTCACAAACGACGGTGGGTGTGGTCACCTACCGCGATGGCATCGCAACCTTTCCGGGCTACTTCCAAGAAGAGCCGTACTATGACATCGCGAACGTCGAAATTTTGCGTGGCCCCCAAGGGACTTTCGGCGGCCAAAATGCAACGGGCGGTGCGGTATTCGTCACCACCAACGATCCGGTGATCAACGGCGGCTACAAAGGCTACATGTCCGGGCAGGTGGGCAACTACACCGACTTCGCGCTGCAGGGCGCCGTGAATCTGCCCATCAGCGACACCCTGGCCGCGCGTTTCGCCTTCAACGCAGAGAGTCGCGACAGCTTCTACAAGTTCACCGGCCCTGGCGGCGGTGCCTACGATGGCAACCCCGGCAAGCTGCGTATCGGCAGCGGTCGTATCGGGCTGTTGTGGAAGCCCGACGATGCGCTGACCGTGCTATTCAAAACTGATTTGAATTATTTGAACCTCGGCGCCTATCCGGCCGACCCCTACAACGCCACCAACGATCCCTTCAATCTCAGCGCGAACTCTCCGCAACAGGCCTTGGATCGGTTTGTGCGTTCGGTGTTGAAAATTGATTACGTGCTGCCGGATGGCATCACCTTGCGCTCGGTCTCGGGCTACCAGAAGGGCATCACCGCTTATCAAGCGGATTTGGATGGAACCGCCACTGGCGACAGCTACTTTGCCGATGTGGTCGATGAATCCCTGTGGTCGGAGGAGTTCAATGTCATCTCGCCCGACAAAGGCGCGGTGACTTGGATCGTCGGCGTCTACGCCGATGGCGATAAGTACACCTTCCCGCCGCCGTACCAGTTCCTCATCGGGACGCCGCCCGGAGATCCACTGACCGAGTATCGGCTGCAGGGGACCAATCCGGAATCGGCGATCGCGGGTTTCGGTCAACTCAGTTTCCAATTGCCCGCGGGTTTTCAAATACAGATCGGCGGCCGCTACACATCGGCCAAGACCACCAATCATGTTCAGGTCCTGCAATACGGCACGCTGCTGGGCGATGATCAGTCCGTCAAGTACACCAACACCTCCGGCAAGCTGTCGTTGAATTGGACCATCGATCCGAACAATTTCGTCTACGCATTTGCGTCGACGGGATTTCGCCCGGGTGGATTGAATGTGCCGGTGGGCTTGGGAACTCCCGCGGCATTCGGCGCGGAGAAATTGCAGGACTACGAGGTGGGCTACAAGCTGACCAGCTTCGACGGGCATTTGAGAACTCAGATCGACGGCTTCTACGATGTCTACAAGAACTTCCAGGTGACGGTGGGTTATCCCGCATTTCCGACCTTCGGGTTCGAATTGAACAATCCGAATCCGTCTCATTTGTACGGCTTTGAGGCGCAAACACAGGCGGCATTCGGACATTTCGCCTTGGATGCCGGCACCACCATCATGCACAGTTCGTTGGGACGCTTCTTTGCCACCGACCCAAGAATTGCCAGCATCACTTCTTGCGATCCGGGTTCGGGACCCGCCAGTCCTTCGTGCGTGGATCTGACCGGACACTCGCAAACCTACGCGCCAAATTTCACGATCAACGTGGGCGGGCAGTACACCTTCAATTTGAGCGCCAAAGACACGCTGACGCCCCGGGCAAACTTTGGCTACGTCGCTCCGCAGTGGGCGACGTTGTTCGAGAATCCCGCGTTGGGCGATCATTTGGCGGGACGCGACATTGCTGGCGGCCAACTGGCCTGGCAGCATGACCACTTCGTGACGACGCTGTACACGACCAATGTCGCTGACCGCCAATATGTGGGCGCGTTGAACTCAGGCCTTCGGTTCGTCGGGCCACCGCGTCAATACGGCATTCGTTTCTTG
>CAZZWE010000011.1:44489-53037 GCA_964657675.1 uncultured Steroidobacteraceae bacterium | reverse complement strand
AGAGCCACGGGCCGTAGAGCCATGGCGCTAGCGCCAGTGGTGTCATAATTCGCGCATGTTGGAACTGGGCGTCAAATTATTGCTCGCTTATTTGATCGGCACCGTGCTCGGCAGCTTGGTGCTTGGTGCGTTGCGCGGCGTCGACATTCGCAGCATGGGCAGCGGCAACGCCGGCGCCACCAATGCGATGCGGACCCAAGGAAAATTATTCGGCTTGAGCGTGTTGGTGATCGACATCGCCAAAGGCGTTTTCGCGGTGCTGTGGTTGCCGGCGGCTTCCCTGCCCGGTGTGGGCATCGATCCCGACGTACCGCGTGAATGGCTGACCGTGGCGTGCGGATTTGCGGTGATTGTCGGTCACGTCTATCCCGTCTGGTTCGAATTCCGCGGCGGCAAAGGCGTCGCAACCGTGGTGGGCGTAGTGTCTGCGGTCAATTTGCATTTGCTGGCGCCGATGTTGATCGCCTGGATCATCGTGCTGCTGCTGACCGGCTACGTGGGCTTGGCCAGCATGGTCACCGGGTGTGTGCTCGTTATCAGCGTTGCCTGGACCGAGCCCGATAATCTGCCGCTGCTGACCTTCTGTGTGTGCGTCGCGGCCTTCGTCATCTACACCCACCGCGGCAACATCGTCCGCATGCGTCGCGGTCAGGAAAGCCGCGTGCGCCGCCTATGGTTGTTTCGGCCGCGCGCGACTTGAGTCCTCCGCCGCTGCTGACGATGTTGGCCACGGGCGAATTGCGCTCCGGCGAATCGCTGGCGCAGGCCCTGGGCCAGACCCGCGCGGCGGTATGGAAGGCCGTCGAGCGGCTGCGCGAGTTGGGCATCGACGTCCAAGCGGTGCCGCGCAAGGGCTACCGGCTCGCCTATCCGATTGAATTGCTCGATGCCGCGCGTATCGGTGCGCAGGTGGCAGAGACACGCAGAGCGAACTTGAGAAACCTGCAGCTATTGTTCGAAGTGGACTCGACCAATACGCGTTTGCTGGCGTCGCCTGCGCCGCCGTTGGGCAGCGCCGATGTGTGTATCAGCGAGTTGCAGCACGCGGGCCGCGGCCGCCTGGGAAGGCGTTGGATCGCGCCGTTCGGGGCCGGCGTTGCCATGTCGGTGGGCTGGAGCTTCAGCGATGCGGCGCGCAGCCTGCCGGCATTGAGCCTTGGGGTGGGAGTCGCCGTCAGCCGGGCGCTGTCGAGGGCCGGGGCCGTCGGCGCGCAACTGAAATGGCCCAACGACATCTGGTTTCAGGACCGCAAAATGGGCGGTGTGCTGATTGAGCTGCGGGCCGAGGCACTCGGACCTGCGCATGTGGTGATCGGGATCGGGGTCAATGTGGTGTTGCCGCCCGGCTCGCGCCGACAAATCGAGGCCAGCGGCGTCGCGGTGGCTGCCGTGGAAGATGCCTGCGAAGCGATGCCCTCGCGCAATTTGGTGGCCGGAGCGATCTTGGATGAGCTTTTGAGTATGCTGTTGCAATACGAGCGGCACGGCTTTGGCGCTTTCCGCGATGCCTGGTCAGCCCTCGACGCATTGAACGGCCGCCCGGCGCAGATCAGCGTCGGCGGCAACGTGGTGAGCGGGCTGGCGCGCGGCGTGGATGCGGATGGCGCGCTGCTGCTCGACAGCGGCGATCGTATCCAACGGTTCGTGTCGGGCGAGGCGAGTTTGCGATTGATTCATGGGTGATTATTGACGCTGCTAAAGACCTTCGTGGTGTGTTTGGTGCTGGCCAATGTCTGCTTTTTCCTTTGGGATCGCGGCATCTCCAAATCGGCGGCCAATTCCGCACCGCTCGTGACCAATACCCTGAAGTTGGCCTCGGAAGTGCCGGGACCTCATGCGCCCATGGATTCCGCGGCGCCCGTCGCCGCGCCATCAGGCGCTGTCACCCCTGCCGGATTGGCGGCGGGCGCCAGCGGTGGCAACCCGGCGCCCCACGAGGAGGCCGGCACGGCGCTACTCACCAACGTGAAACGCTGCATCAGCATCGGGCCGTTTCGCGATATGTCGGAAACCGCGCATGCGGCCTCGACCTTGCGCAGCGGCGGCTACGATCCGCGGCAACGGGTCGCCGATGGCGAAGTATGGGCGGGCGTTTGGGTCTATCTGCCGCTGCCGGCAGCCCGCGATGCCGCCGACAAGATGCTCGCTAAATTGAAGGCCGGCGGCTTCGACGACGCGCTGGAGATGCCCGGACCCAGCGATGCGCCGGTGGTGTCCTTGGGTTTGTATGCCGACCAGAAACGGGCGCAAACGCGCATCGCGCAGGCACAAAGCATGGGATTCAATCCCGGCATCGCGGACCGCAAGCGCAGCGGCGACGTATATTGGATCGACATCGACTTGAAACCAACGGATAGCTTATTGAATCCCTCCGATCTACAAGGCCAGAACGGCCGCATCGTGCGTTTGGAAGTCAAAGGGTGCCCTTCGGCGGGAGGCGCACCATGACGGCTCGCAGCGGCCTCTTCCGAGCGTTCGGCGGTATTGGTGCCGTGGTGGGGTACGGATGCCTGGCCGCCTTTCTCTATTTGATTTCGGTGCAGGTCTACCGTTGGTTTCGCGATGGCGAGTGGACCCACGTGGGCATCAATGACGGACTGCGCATTGGCCTGCAGCATTGCTGCGTGAAAGACGGCGACAGCGGACGCATCAGCAGTTTCCTGCAATGGCTGGAGTCGCCGCTGGACTGGCATGGATTGCACCGCGTGTTCGAAGTGGTGCCGGCATCATTGGCATTATTTTTGGTCAGCATCGCCGGAAATGCCCTGTTCATTTACTGTCGAGACCGCTTGGACCCGCGCGAAGCTTAAGTTTTAAGAAACGCTGATGGATGAAGCCAACCAGTTTCGCCTGTTGCGTGAGAGACGCTTCCTGCCGTTCTTCTTCACGCAGGCGTTTGGCGCCTTCAACGACAATCTGCTGAAGAATGTTCTGATCATCCTGGTCACCTACCAGGCGGCGCGATGGAGCAGCATGGCGCCTTCGTTGCTGACCAATATTGCCGCGGGCTTGTTCATTGCACCGTTCGTGATCTTCTCCGGAATCGCGGGGCAGGTGGGCGAACGCTTCGACAAGACCCTGGTATTGAAATGCGTCAAGGCGCTGGAAATCGCCATCATGGGCGTGGCGGCCATTGGCTTTCTCCAGCATCGCGTGGCGTTACTGTTGTTCGCCGTGTGCATGATGGGCGTTCACTCCACCTTCTTCGCGCCCGCGAAATATGGACTGCTGCCGCAGGTGCTGAATGCGCAGGAGTTGATCGGCGGTAACGCCCTGTTGGAAACCGGCACCTTTCTCGCCATCTTGCTGGGCACCTTGGCGGCCGGCCTGCTGGCGGGCAATGCCAATACTTCCTGGATTGCCGGTGCTTTATTTTTGGTTGCGATATTGGGCTTCGCCATGAGTCTCGCCATCCCGCGCTCGCCGGCGGTTGCGCCCCATCAGCGCTTGGACTTCAACCTTTGGACCTCAACGCTGGATAATTTGCGCGCCGCCCGCGAATCGCGGCCCGTGTTGTTGTCCATTCTCGGCATGTCCTGGTTTTGGTTTTTCGGCGCGTTGTTGCTGACGCAGTTGCCGTTGTATTGCCACGACGTGTTGCATGGCGATGAATCGCTGGTGACCACCACCCTGGTGATGTTTTCAGTAGGTGTCGGTGTGGGCTCGCTGCTGTGCGAACGATTGTCCGGGCGGCAGGTGGAAATCGGCTTGGTGCCCTTCGGATCCATCGGCTTGACGCTGTTCGCCTTGGACTGGGTGATCGCGACGCCGCGCGTCGATCCCCATACCATTTTAAGCGCGCGCGCCCTGCTGTCGCTGCCGGGTGGCATCCGCACCTTGTTCGATATCGCGGCGGTGGGCGTGTTCGGCGGGTTTTTCGTGGTGCCGCTCAATGCCTTGGTGCAGCAGCGGTCGAGACCGGAGGCGCTGGCGCGGGTGATCGGCGCCAACAGCATTTTGAATGCCGTGTTCATGGTGGCGGCTGCCCTCCTGGCCGCGGTGGGGCTGCACCGCGGACTGTCGGTGCTGCAATTGATTGTGCTGGCCGCCGTGATGAATGCGGTGGTAGCGGTTTACATCTATAGCCTGGTGCCGGAATTTTTGCTGCGCTTCGTCTCCTGGCTGCTGGTGCATACGCTGTATCGCATGCAGCGTCAGGGCGCGCGATTGCCCGAGCACGGCGCCGCCTTGATCGTCTGCAATCATGTGAGCTTCGTCGATGCCTTGGCGATCTCCGCGGCATGCCGCCGGCCGATGCGCTTCATCATGGACAACGCCATTTTCAACGCGCCCATCATCAAGACCTTGGCCAAAGGCATGAAGGCCATTCCCATCGCATCGGCGAAAAGTGATCCGCAGGTGTTCGAGCAGGCGTTCGCCGCCGCCGCCACGGCATTGCGTGAGGGCGAGCTGGTGTGCATCTTTCCTGAAGGCCGGTTGACGCCCGATGGTGACATTCATGATTTTCGTCCCGGTCTCACCCGTATATTGAATGAAACGCCGGTGCCGGTGATTCCCATGGCGTTGGCGGGCCTGTGGGGCTCGATGTTCTCCCGGCATGGCAAGAAACTCTGGCAGCGGTTGCCACGAAAGTTGTGGCATCGGGTGATTGTCAACGTGGGGGCGACGCTGGAACCGGCGGAGGCGCAGCCGGCGGAGCTGCGTGAGCGGGTGGTGGCACTCTATGAAGAGGCGATGCGCAGCGTCTAAGCCGTCATTTCGCTGCGTTTTTTAAGGCCCAGCGCTTCGGTGTTCAAATACCCCGCGATCAGCTTGCCGTACAGCAGACCGACGAGGGGCGATAAGAAACCGGAACTGCGATAGGTCAGTGTCACGCGGCAGCCGGCGGCGGCTCGCGCGTCGATCACATGTCCGGCTTCCATCCGCAGGCCGACGGCCTCGGTCACCCAGGTAAAATTTCGATCGCGGTCCATCTCGGTCACCGTCCAGACTGCGGGCTTTAATTTTGGCTGCAGGACGCGCGCCTGACTGCCGACCTTGAAAGTGCCGGCGTCGAGACGCTGGATGCTTTGCATGGTGGCGGTCCACTCCGGCCAGCGTTCCACATCGCAAAGGACTTGAAACGCTCGCTGCGCCGGCGCGTTGATCTCGATCACGGCCTCAGTTGAATGCACACTCAATGCTCCATTGGGCCATCGGGTTTATGTACATGAACCGCATGCTCGTCAGGGCCGCCATCGGCCGGGCCGCGCTCGGCGGGAGGCGGTTCGCCCGTCCATAAATAGGCGACGCTTCCCGCCGGTGCACGATACCAACCGGGATCGCGATAATCGCCATGCGCCAAGTCGGCGCGGATTTTCATGACCGTGAACATGCCGCCCATTTCGATATTCCCGTACGGCCCGGCGCCGGTCATCATGGGCAGGGTGTTTTCCGGCAGCGGCATATTCATGGCCATCCCGCCCATCGATCCGTCCATGCTCATGTAGCTCGGGATCAGCGAGGTCAGTTTGCCGGCCAGGTCGCTTTGATCGACGCCCAGTGTGTTGGGCAGCGTGTGGCTCATGGCGTTCATGGTGTGATGACTCTTGTGGCAGTGAAACGCCCAGTCCCCCGGTGCGGCCGCCGTGAATTCAATGGCACGCATCTGCCCCACCGCGATGTCCGTGGTGACCTCGGGCCAACGTGATCCCGGCGACGTCCATCCGCCGTCGGTTCCGACCACCTCGAACTCGTGGCCGTGGATATGAATCGGATGATTGGTCATGGTCAGATTGCCGACGCGGATGCGCACGCGTTCGCCCAACCGCGCCACCATCGGTGCGGTGCCGGGAAAAGCCCGGCTGTTGAAGGTCCACAAGTTGAAATCCAACATGGTGCTGACCTTCGGTGTGTAGCTGCCCGGGCTGATGTCATAGGCGTTCAGCAGCAGCACGTAGTCGCGGTCCACCCGCATGAAGTTAGGATCTTTGGGATGTGTCACCCAAAATCCCATCATGCCCATGGCCATCTGGGTGGTTTCATCGGCGTGCGGGTGATACATGAAAGTGCCGGCGCGCTGCGCGATGAACTCGTAGACGAAGGTCTGACCCGGCTTGATCGAGGGTTGATTCAGTCCTGCCACGCCATCCATGCCATTCGGCAATCGCTGGCCATGCCAATGCACGCTGGTGTGTTCCGGTAAACGGTTGGTGACGAACACGCGCACGCGATCGCCTTCCACCACTTCGATGGTGGGACCGGGCGATTGGCCGTTGTAGCCCCACAGATTGGCCTTCATGCCCGGCGCGATTTCACGCACCACCGGTTCTGCCACCAGATGGAACTCCTTGACGCCGTTGCGCATGCGCCAGGGCAGGGACCACCCATTCAAGGTAGCCACGGGATGATACGGTCGGCCGTTCTGCGGCATCAGGGGAGGCTGCATCGCGGCAGAGTCCGTGCTGACAATGTCCGGGAGTGCGGCCAGCGCGCTCTTGCCGGCGATGCCCGCAGCCACGGCAAGACCTGCACCGCTAAAAAAGTTTCGTCGAGTGACCATGATGATTCCTTGCTGAAGGCTACGGCGTGTCGCCGAGCAACGAGGCGTCGAAGGCGGATTTCGCGAGCCAAAAATCGCGCGCGCTTTGGATATAAGCGTCGACGCCGGTGGCCTGATCGCGGGCGCTGGCCAGCAATTCGAAGATACTGGCCAGTGAGGCGTTGTAACGCAGCAGACTTTGATCGGCGAGCGATTTGCGCAAAGGCAGCACCTCGTCACGTTGCCTGACCGCCAACTCGAACGCGGCTTGGTAGTTGGCATGGGCCTCGCGGATCTGCGAGCGCGCTTCGATGGTCGCCTGCGCGAAGCGTTCGACGGCTTGGGCATAAATGGACTCGGCCCGTCGTACGCGGGCGGCGCCGCTGTCGAAGATTGGCACTTCAAAGCTGAACACGAAGCCCGATTCGTAGCCATCGTGAGCATCGCCTTGTTTCACTCGGGTCGGACCGAGATCCAAGACATTGATGAACCGGGTGCTGCGGGTCAGATCCAGGCTGCGCGCCAATGCATCGAGCTGCAGGCGCTGAATACGCAAATCGACGCGATTTTCCAAAATCATCTGTTCGACGTCGGGAAGCGCCTCAATCGATGGCGGTAGATCAGGCAGACGTTCGGCCAGCTGCGGTGCTGCGCGAGCGGCTGAAGCATCGGACAGGCTCAACAGACGAATGAGTTTCTCGCGGCTGGACGTCTCGCTTAATTTTGCCCGCCTCAGGGCTTGCGCCGCATCGACTTCGAAAGACTGTTCGCGGGCTTGATCGATTTGATTCCAGTTGCCGGCCGCGACCATGCGGGCGCCCAAGGTCGCGCCTGCCGCTGCGGCGCCCTCGACTTGCTCGTAGTAGCGCACCGATTCGCGCGCAGCCACGGCCGTCACGTAGGCGTCGCGGGTTTGCTTCGCAAGCTCGAGAATGCGTGCCTCGATGAGCGATTGGGTTTGCGCGAAACGGCGTTTTTCCGTGTCGTGGCGATACGGCAACGTGAGCAGCGCCATGACATTCAAGCTGACGGTCTCTTCGATGTCGTATTGACCGTTGGCGCTCGCATGCCGAAAGTCGAAGCGTGGATTCGGCAGGCGTCCGGATTGCACCAGGTCAGCCTCGGAAATTCCCAGCAGTTCGAAGTCCGCCTGCAGCGCGCGGTTATTGAGCAATGCCACCTGGACGGCATCATCCATGCTCAACGAATGCGCCAGCAATTGCGCGACGCGGGCACCGCTTCGGGCACGCTCACCGTCAGTTCGAGGCCATAGGACGTCCTTGCCTAGATGTTCCCGGCTCTGCTGTTCGATGGCGTCAAAACCGCCGTCGCGTGAGAACTGCGCGCAAGCAGAACAGGCTGTGGCCAGCAACAGGGCGGCTATTCGCCCGATATAACGTTTCATCGCAAACCTCGCTCAAGACCTGACGGCCTTTGATCAACTTACCCAATCACGAGCGCCAGACGCGCCTTTCAGGTGAAGTCGATTCGCGGCGGGCGGTCGAGCCGGTCGAGGACGACTCGAGGCGGAGAGCCCAGTGGCTTAAGCGCTGGCTGGGGTGGGGAGAAGGGGGGTGCTTGAAACAATTCGAGCCGGTTACCGGCTGCCGCGACGCTGCAGCAGCTGCCGCAATCGTGGTGGGCGGCGCCGGGGTGGGCATGGTCGCAATGATCGGCGGCGGAAGACTGCGTCATGTGCCAATCCTGATGAGTGTCCGGCAACGCGCAGTTGGGCAGCGCCGCAAACGCCTGCAATGGCAGCAGCAGCGCCAAAATCAGGCCCAAACGCAGGTTGGTGAGGCGGGACGGTTTCATACCGAATGGAACATATCATCAGACCAAGGCCAATACACGTGAACTGCGCCCATCCGGGCGCCCCAAAGAATACAATCGGGTTCACAACCCACTTTTTTGAAGGACAGACCATGCGTGCTTTGCAAATCATCGGTGCCTTGCTGATCGCCGGCGGCCTGTTCGTATTAATCAGAGCGCCCTCGTATAGCAGCGAAAAAAGCGTGCTGAAAGTGGGAACGCTGGAAGCCAAGGTCAACGAACAGCATGAGATTC
>CAZZWE010000011.1:0-44479 GCA_964657675.1 uncultured Steroidobacteraceae bacterium | reverse complement strand
GCTAATTCTCGGCTAGCTCAACTGCAGATTGCGGTTTGCTCGCGCGGAAAGGTAGGCGCCGTCCGACAGGCGCTCCTGCGACGCTGCGTACATCGCAACTTGCGCATAGCGCGCACTATCGCTCCTCAAAATAAGGAAGTCGATATGCGTCGATTCGAACGATTGATTTGCGCAGTAATTTGCGCTGCAGCCTCGAGTGCCGCGTCCGCGGCCAACTTCAGTCTTCCACCCTTTAACACGCCGGCGAGTACCGAGCACCACGTTGGCAAAGTGGTGTGGGCGGATCTGGTCACTCCAGACTTGGGCGCTGCGGAAAAATTTTATGGCGGTTTATTTGGCTGGCAATTTCAAGTCGTGCGAACCGGCAGTTCCGACTATGCGCTTGCCATGTTCGACGGACGCCCCATCGGCGGTTTGATTCAGAAGCCCGTGCCCGCCGGTGAGCATCGGCAGTCCGCATGGCTGACCTTCATTGCCGTGCGCGATGTCGATGTGGTGAAACGCACCGCAGTGGCGCACAAAGCCAAGGTGTTGGTGGATTCAAAGACCTATGAAGGGCGTGGGCGGCAAGCCATTTTGGCCGATCCGGAAGGCGCAGTATTTGCGATCGTTGCTTCCAGCAGCGGTGATTCGCCTGATTATTTGGCGGACCCGGGTGAGTGGATCTGGAGTTCTCTGCACGCCAAGGATGCGGGTAACGAAGCCGCTTTCTACCAGGATATTTTCGGCTACGACGTGTACGACTTGGCCAGCGATGACGGACTGGAGCACGTGATTCTGTCGACCGATGATGTGGCTCGCGCCAGCGCCAATCAGCATCCCGATGGCACTTCGCAGCGCCATGCGCATTGGCTGAACTACGTTCGAGTCGAGAGTGCCAACGACGCGGCAACCAAGGCGGTGTCGTTGGGCGGCAAAGTGTTGGTGCAACCGCACCCCGATCGTCATGGCGGCTTGGTGGCCGTCCTCGCGGACCCGGCCGGCGCTCCGTTCGGCGTGATGGAGTGGAGCGAGAGCGACACCAAGGTTGAACCGAAATGAACACATTGCGCCATAGAATTTTTGCAGGCGCGGTAGCCGCAATGACACTTTCCGGCTTGTACTCCTGTGCCGTGACCGGCGTGGGCGTCGAAGGCGACTACGGCTACGCGGGCGACTATTACGAACCGTATGGCTATGAGTATGGCGGTTGGGGCGGGGGTTATCGTGTGGGTCCCGGGCGTGGATTTGATCACCGCGGTGATCATGGCCCCGGCGGCCGTGCACCTGCGTATCGGCCAGCGCCCGCCGGACGCTCTGCGCCGTCGATGCCGCACGGTTCGCGCGGCGGCGGGGGTCGCGGCCGCTGACCTAAGGCCCTCGATCGTTGCTGGTATAATCCCCAGCAGAACAACAACGATCGGGGGAACCCATTGCTCGACTCGACCGCCCTGCCTGATTCGCGGCAAACGCGCCGTATTCTGTTCGCGAGCCTGATCGGCACGACCATCGAATTCTACGATTTCTACATCTATGCGACCGCGGCCGTGTTGGTGTTCCCCAAACTGTTTTTTCCCAAGGGCGATCCCGCCACGGCGACGCTACAGTCGCTGGCCACGTTCGCCTTGGCGTTCGTCGCCCGTCCCATAGGCTCGGCTATTTTTGGCCACTTTGGCGATCGCGTGGGGCGCAAGACAACGCTGGTCGCCGCGCTGTTGACCATGGGCATCTCCACCATTTGCATTGGCTTGTTGCCGACCTACGCCTCGGCGGGCGTCATGGCCGCCGTGCTGCTTGCCTTGTGCCGCGTGGGCCAAGGCCTAGGGTTGGGCGGCGAGTGGGGCGGCGCGGTGCTGTTGGCCACCGAGAACGCGCCGCCGGGCAAGCAGTCCTGGTTCGGCATGTTTCCGCAGTTGGGCGCGCCGATCGGATTGATTCTGTCCATTGGCGCGTTTCTGTTGATGAGTCATAACTTGAGCGAGGCGCAATTGTTCAGCTGGGGCTGGCGCGTGCCGTTTTTGGCCAGCACCGTTCTGGTGGTCGTGGGACTTTATATTCGGCTGCAATTGGTGGAGACGCCGGCGTTCAAGCGCAGCATCGAAAAAGGCGAGCGCGTGCGCGTGCCCTTCTTCGTCGTGTTCTCGAAATACCCGCTGCGCTTCGTACTGGGAACCTTTGGCGCGGCCACCACGTTCCTGGTGTTCTATCTGGCGAATGTGTTTGCGCTGTCCTGGGCGACGGGTGCGTTGAAATTCGAGCGCCAGGAGTTTCTGATCATGCAGATGATCGCGGTGATTTTTTTCGGTTTGATGATTCCAGTAGCCGGATACATCGCCGATCGCATCACGGCACGCAAGATGCTCATTGCGGCCACCATTCTGATCATCTTGTTTGGCTTTGCATTCCGCCCATTGTTTGGCGAGCATGACGCCGTCAAGGTATTCATTTTCCTCGCGCTGGGCTTCGGTTTGAGCGGCCTGACGTACGGCTCCTTGGGCAGCGCTCTGGCGACGCTATTCCCAACGCCTGTGCGCTACACCGGCTCATCGATGGCATTCAATGTGGCGGGCATCCTCGGCGCGTCGTTCGCGGCGCCCGTGGCCAAGGCTTTGGCGGATCAGTACGGGCTCCAATCCGTGGGCTATTATCTTTCCGCGGCAGGACTCATCACGTTGATCGCGCTGCTGTTCATCAAGGGAGAAGAGCATTGAAGGACTATTCCTCCAGATCGAAATCGCTCATCGTAATCCTGATGCTGAGCCTAGCCGCCTACGGCCACGCGGCTGATGCCATTGACGCGGCCGTTGCGCACGCCGGCCGACCTGCCGCGGATCTGATGCGCGACACCACCGATCATCCCGCACAGGTGCTGCGGCTGGCCGGCATCAAGCCCGGCATGACGGTGGCGGACATCCTGGCGGGAGATGGCTACTACAGCGAACTTCTGGGCTACGTGGTGGGGCCTAAGGGGCATGTGATCATGTTGAACAATGCGGCCTTCGATCATTGGAGCGAGCCGGACTTGCCCAATCGCCTCGCCAGCAACCGCATGACCAATGTCACGCACCAGGTGAGCGAGCTCGACGATATGCAGTTGGCGCCGGCGAGCGTGGATGCGGTGTTGTTGGTCAAGGTCTATCACGACATGTACTGGGTCGATCCGAAACCGAACAGTCCCTGGCCGAAAATCAACGTGCCTTCGGTCCTCGATCAGCTCTCAAAAGCGCTTAAACCTGGCGGTGTGTTGTTGCTGGTCGATCATTCGGCCAAGGCCGGTCGCGGCACCGCGGATGCCGGTACGCTGCATCGCATTGATCAGGCCTATGCCATCAAGGACTTCGAGGCCCATGGCTTCAAGCTGGTGAAGAAAAGCGATTTGCTGAAGAGGCCGGACGATGCGCGCGATCAGATCAGCTACAAAGGCCCCATGTTGGGTAAGACCGATCGCTTCATTCTGGTGTTCAAAAAAGCCTAATTCACCAGCGAGGTCAGCCATCGCGTCATGGTGGATGAATCCATGGCACCGGTCTGACGGGCGATTTCCTTGCCGTCGCGGAACACCACCATGGTCGGAATGCCGCGAATGTTGAACTGTGCGCCCGGCCCCGGCTCATCCTGCGTATTGAGCTTCGCGAATCGCAGTTTAGGTTCGAGCTTGGCGGCAGTGGCCTCATAGTAGGGGGCCATGGCGATGCAGGGTCCGCACCAGGGCGCCCAAAAATCGACCACCAGCGGCAACCCGCTGCGGCTGACATGCTTGGCGAAATTGGCGGCCGTCAAATCGATTGGCTTTCCGCGGAACAGCGGATGGTGGCAACTGGGGCAGCGGGGCGAATCCTTGAGACGTTCCGCAGGCAACCCGACCACCGAATCGCAATGTCCGCATACCACATGAATTGATTCGCTCATTGCGCTACCTCGGTTGTGCCACCAACACCACGAAGCTGTCGGGCAGCAGCGGTGCGCGCGGGTTGGGCTGATCGGCGGTTGGCGCGGGCGTGGGTCCGAATTGCGCCGCCGCCAGATAAATCTTGTGAGTCACGGGATCGAGCGCCATGGTGCGTGCGCTGACTTGCGTGGTCACCGTGGCCGTCACGCGATAGTCATCGGGCGTGTCCTGATGAATCACGGTCAACGTGCCGTCGATGCCATTCGAACTGAAAACCAGGCCGAGATCCGCATCGAACGCCACACCGTCCGGACCGCGGCCGATGACCGCGCGCGCAATCGATTTCCCGTTGACCGAATCGGTCACCGCGAGGACTTGATTGGCGCAGACCGAGAACAGCCGATGATTGACCACGTCCAGCGCCAGGCTCGTGGGATTGGCGCAACCGGGGAGCGGCCACTTGGATTTTACCGCGAGGGTTTTGGCATCGATCAGCACCAGCTTGCCGGGCGCCAGATCGATGTTGACGTACACATTGCCATTCTCATCGGTAATCATGAATTCAGGGGGACCGGGCAGGGCAATGGTGGCCACCACCTGCAGAGTGCCGGCGTCGATCACCGTGAGGTTCGAGCTGTCGCGATTGGCCGTGTAGATATTATTGCGCACGGGCTCGTACAAGATGGCATCTGGCACGCTGCCCGAGACCGGAATTTCTTGGATGACGCGCAGCGTGTCCAAGTCGAACACCGTGACCGTGTTGGCCTTGCCGTTACTGGTAAAACCGCGCTTAGAGACCGGTGCAAAGGCGATGCCATGCACACCCAGCGTGTGAGGAATGCTGCCGGCCAACCGGCCGCTGACCGTTTCAATCACATCGACGCGGTCTTGCCGGCTGATGAATAAGCGCGCGCCGCTTTCCTCGACCGCCAAGTAGTCCCAAGACCCGCTGCCGCCCAATTGCCAGCTGTGCGCAACCGTATAGTCAGCCGCCGGAATGGGTGAGCTATTCGTCCAGGCATCAGGCGCCGCGAAACACAGCGCGCAAGAAATCAGCCAAACCCTCCGACTCATCATCCATCCTTCCTCTAGCGGGCCGTCAGTTTACGCGGATTGATCCGACGCCATGAGCGAGTCCTTCGAATGTGTAATTTCTACATATTTTATAGGGAGTTAGCGCGCAATTTCTCGATCTTGATGCGAAACTATGCATGGCTGGGGAGATCTATTGACGCCATGAAAACTACGATGTTACGAAGCTTGCTGGTCGCATCGACCTTGATGGGCGTCATCGCCTGTTCGCATAACAACTCGAGTGGCGGCAGCAGCGCCGCGCCCGCCCAGCGCGGTGACCTCATTTCCGCGCCGGCTAAGGTGGCCACTTATGCGCCAAGCGACCTCGTCGCTTTGTTGGGTGCCAACGAGGTAGGTCAGGCGCTGCTACAACTCACAGTGGATCCCGTGTGCACGATTGACGTGTATCACATACAGTACCAAACCGTTGATCCGGCTGGGGCGCTCACGCCGGCCTCGGGCGCATTGATGGTACCGAGCGGCACCAACTGTGGGGGAGGTCGCTCGGTGGTGTTGTATGCCCATGGCACGGCGGTGGACCGTGCCTATAATTTTGCCGACTTACCGAACACCCCCGAGGCGTTGGTGGTGGCCGTGGAGTTTGCGGCCCAAGGTTACATCATCGTCGCGCCCAACTACGTCGGCTACGATACCTCGACGCTCGGCTACCATCCGTACCTCAACGCGGATCAGCAATCCAAGGACATGATGGATGCGCTGACGGCGGCTCGCGCGGCGCTGCCTAACCTCGGCGTGACTTCGAGCGACGGCGGCAAATTGTTCATTAGCGGCTATTCGCAGGGCGGTTATGTGGCCATGGCCACGCACCGTGCGATGCAAGCGGCCGGCATGACGGTGACTGCCGCCGCGCCGCTGTCAGGACCGTATGCGTTGTCCGCCATCAGCGATGCCGTGTTCTTGGGACAGGTCAATTTGAGCGGCGTGGAGAACACGGTGCTGTTGGCGACCAGCTATCAGCACGCCTATGGCAATGTGTACGTGAATCCCACTGATGTTTTCGCGACGCCGTACGCGAGCGATGTCGACGCGCTGCTGCCGAACACGTCGACTGTTCCCGACCTGGTCTCCCAAGGGAAAATACCGGATGCCCTGTTCAGCTCGACACCGCCCGATCCCACGTACGCGAATGTGACGCCGGCCACGGCACCGGCCAATCTCGCGTCTGTATTTGCACAAGGTTTTGGCATCCCGTTCTTGATCACCAATGCCTATCGACTGAGCTACTTGCAAGATGAGGCAGCCAATCCCGACGGCGGATTGAACGGTACCAACGGCTTGCCGCCGAGCGCGCCGGGCAATGGCTTCCGTCAGGACTTGAAAATGAACGATCTGCGCACCTGGGTGCCCACCGCGCCTGTGCTGTTATGCGGCGGCAATCAGGATCCGACCTCCTTCTTTTTCGATACGACGTTGATGCAAAATTATTGGACGGCCAACGGCGGCTCGAATTTTGCCGTGCTGGACGTAGATTCCGCGGTGACGGCCAATGACCCCTACGCGGCTGAGAAGAATGGATTCGCCACTGCGGAAGCCTTGCTTAGGGTGGCCGCAGTGGCGGGCGGTGCGACCGATGGGGGAGAGGCTGAAGTATTCGACAATTATCATGCCGGACTCGTGCCGCCCTTCTGCATCACGGCAGCCCGATCGTTCTTCGACGCCCACTAACGCTTAAGCCACCTCGATGTTGTCGATGAGGCGCGTTTTGCCGATGCGTGCGGCCGCGAGCACCACCAAGCGCGCCCCGGGCGCAGGTTCGGCCAGCGTGTCCTGCCTGCGTATTGACACGTAATCCGGCTGCCATTGATGTGCCGATAATGCTGCGCAGGCGCGTTGCTCGAGCGCCTGCCAATCGGTGTCACCGGATTGAATGGCATCCACGACCTGACGTAACGTGGCGTGCAAGCGCAACGCTTCGGTGCGCTGCTCAGGCGATAAATACGTGTTGCGCGATGACAGGGCCAGCCCTCCCGCCTCGCGTACCGTGTCGGCGCCAATGATCTCGACGGGCAGCGCCAACTGCCGCACCATGTTTTGGATCACCAACCACTGTTGATAGTCTTTTTTTCCGAACACCGCGACTTCAGGCTGCGTGAGGTTGAGAAGCTTCAGCACCACGGTGCATACGCCGGTGAAGAAGCCGGGACGTATGGCGCCTTCCAGAATATCGGCGAGCTCGCTCGGCGGCGACACCGTATAGGCTTGCGGCTCGGGATACATTTCGCGCTCGGACGGCGCGAACAGAATGTCGCACTTTTCGTGTTCCAACAATTTTGCGTCAGACTCGAGCGTGCGCGGATATTGGTCGAAGTCCTCGTGCGGCGCGAATTGCAATCGATTCACGAAGATGGTGGCCACCACCGGCCGGCCGCGGCCATGCGCCAATCTCACCAGCGACAGATGGCCGTCGTGCAAGCCTCCCATGGTCGGTACCAGCGCCGGGCGTGGCAGGGAGGCCAACATCGAACGGAGTTCTGCAATGGTGTGGACAATGCGCATCGTCGGAAACGCTAGTAGCCGTGCAGGCTTTCGTCCGGAAAGCGCCCCGCTTTGACCTCGGCCACGTACAGCCGCACGGCATCGTCGATGCTCAAGCCGGATTGCGCAAAATTTTTGACGAAGCGCGGCTGCTTGCCGCGCGTCATGCCGAGGGCGTCATAGAGAACCAACACTTGACCGCTGCAATCCACGCCCGCGCCAATGCCGATAACCGGGATGGCCAACGATTGCGTCAAGTCCTTCGCGACGGCAGAGGGCATCAGCTCGAGCACCAACATGCTGGCGCCGGCTTGCGCCAATTCTTGCGCGTGTTGCTTCAGGACTTTAGCAGCCGCCGCATCGCGTCCCTGAATGCGATAGCCGCCGAGGGCATGCACGGATTGCGGCGTGAATCCCAGATGAGCGCAAACCGGAATCCCTCGTTCCACCAGCGCACGCACGATGGGCACGGTCCAGCCGCCGCCTTCCACCTTTACCATGTGAGCGCCGCTTTTAATCAAACGCGTGGCGTTGTTCACCGCTTGGTCGAGCGATTGGTGATACGAGCCGAAGGGCATGTCGCCGATGATCCACGCGGTTCGATTGCCGCGCGCCACACAGCCCGTGTGGTATTGCATGTCCTCAATCGTGACGGGCAGCGTCGAGGAGTGACCTTGGACCACCATTCCCAGTGAGTCGCCCACCAACAACACATCGACCCCGGCGTCATCCAGCACGCGCGCGAATCCGGCGTCGTAGCAGGTCAACATGGCGATCTTCTCGCCGGCCCGCGACATGTCATGCAGACGACGCAGAGTCAGCAATTTGCGCGGTGGGGGGGTGGATTCAGTCATAGGTTGGCGGCGAAAAAGTGCGTCATATTAGCATGCGGTCCTGCGCTGCCATTCTGGCTCAGATCATTGCCCTTCAAACCTCGAATGCTTCATGGAATTGCGACTTGAGGCGGTGTTTTTACGGGTCCGGTTTGTCGTGCATATGATCGAATAAATGATCGTTCGGCCTGATATGACCGATAACACAAAATGGGATCAGCAGAACCAGCACACAGTGATCATTGATATGAATGATGGGGATCAGGGTGTCTGGGTCAACTTCAACGCGCGGATGAGCCCAGACGATGCCGGGCGTCATGGGAACCAGATGATTGTCGCGGACAAACTTCAGTTGCTCGGGCGATAGGCCCGCCAGATTACGATAAGCGTATTCCTTGCCGAGCTCAGTCAATGCATTGCTCGCAGCCTGCTGCGCTTCCTGATCCCAATCGATCTTAGGGAGCGCCTCGGACGAAGGTTCTGCCGGCAGAGTGATGGCATTGTTCTGCGGTGGTTCAATAACTGGCTTCTTGCGCCGAAGGGGGACCGGCGTGGGTGCTGCGGGTGAGGCTGCGGCAGGAGTCTCGCGCTGCACCTCTTTCGGCAACGGCAAAAACACCAGTGGCTCGCCGCCGGCTCGATCACGCCACCGCACTCCCTGATGGCTTTTAACCAGCCACATCACGCCCGCCCCGTGCAGCAGCAAGACGCCAAGAAAAATCAGTAGCCGGGACTTTCGCGTGGCGCCGCACCCGGCTACCGCATTACTTGAGGGTGGCTGCGCCAGCCTTACAGACAGACTCATCTTGGGAGCCCGTGCCGCCGGAGCAACCGATTGCACCGATAATTTTGCCGTTCTCCACCAACGGGATCCCTCCACGCGACGCAATCATGCCGTCCAGCGACAACGAATAGTAATTCTGTTTCAGCTGAATACCATCTTCGAAAGCGCGTGTCTCGCGGCGGTAAATGGCGGCGCTGTGCGCCTTGTGCTGCGACACTTGAATGGATGCGAGCTGCGCACCGTCCATGCGACGGAACGCGACCAAGTTAGCACCCGAATCGACCACGGCGATGTTGAATTTCCAATGGTGCTTGTTGGCCTCTGCCACCACGGCATTGATGAGCGCTTCTGCCCGATCGGCGGAGATCGGTGCGCCATACGGAATGTCGAACGGCATGGCGTCGGGGATGGCGTCCAGCGGATTGGCCGCGGGGGCGGGTGCAGGCGTCTGCGCTAAACCCGGCAGGCTGGCGCAAAGTCCGGCCAGCGTCAGCAGCAAGCAAGCATTCTTGAACCGCATCGAAGTTCTCCTCTGGTTTGACGTAGCAGCGTGCGCCACGCGAGCGCGCCATGATAACAGCCGCTCCGGTATCATCGTCGCATGCAGCAAGACTATCTGGGCAACCCGGTGAGCGGAGACAACGAATCTACGCTGCGCATCGTGAATGATTTCATTGAAGGATTCCTTGCCTATGAGACGCGTGCCGAGCGGGTGTTCGAGGCGTCCGCCGCGGATTCTGATTCCTGCATGGCCCAAGTCTACTCCGGCATGCTGTGGATGTTGCTGGAGGCGCCGGGAGCCGCGGAGCATGCCCTTCGTTATCTGAGGGCTGCCGAGCGTTGCGCGCCGCTGGCGAGCCGACGAGAGCAGCTGAACGTCGCGGTGCTGCGCGCCTGGGTGGCCGACGACATGCCCGCCACGCTGCGGTTGTGTGACGAGTTGACCGACGAGTTTCCCCGCGATTTGATCATCGCCAAGATTCACCAGTACTTGGAATTCAATCGAGGTAACGCGCCGGCCATGTTGCGGGCGATTTTGAAAGTGATGCCCGCCAATGGCGACATTGCCTACGCGCACGGCATGTTGGCATTCGGTTATGAGCAATGCCATTTGCTCGAAGATGCCGAGCGCGCCGCCCGTCATGCCTTGGAAATGAAGCACAAGGAACCGTGGGCTCAGCATGCCTTGGCGCATGTGCTGTTGACGCGCGGTCAAATCGACGAGGGCGCGCTGTTCATGGAGAGCCTTGCAGCGAGCTGGACCGGCCTTAATTCCTTCATGCTCACGCACCTGTGGTGGCATTTGGCACTTTTTTATATCAGTCAGGGGCGCGACTCGGAAGCTTTGCAAGCGTACGACGGCCACTGTTGGGGGATCGCCAAGAATTATTCGCAGGATCAGGTGGGCGCCGTTTCGTTGCTGGCGCGTTTGGAGCTCGCCGGCATCGATGTGGGATCGCGCTGGGAGGACCTGGCGGATCATCTGCAGGCTCGAGCCTCGGACACTGTGCAACCGTTCCTGACCTTGCAGTATTTGTATGGCCTGGCCCGCGCGGGACGTCCCGAAGCCGATCGTTTGCTGGAGGCGGTGCGTGAATTTGCCGAGAAGGCGCCGCGCCACAGTCACGCCGTGTGGCGTCAGGTCACGCTGCCCGCTGCGCAGGGACTGCATGCCTATGCGAAATACCAGTATGACGAAGCCTGGCAGCACTTGAGTGCGGCGATTCCGCGCATGAGCGAAGTGGGCGGCAGCCACGCGCAGCGCGACCTATTCGAGCAGATCTTTTTGGACGCGACGCTGAAGAGCGGCCGGTGGATCGGTGCTCAGCAGCTGTTGGAGCTGCGACGGCGGTCAGATCCTCACGGCGTGCCGGTCAACTTGGCGCTGGCCTCGGTCTACGGCCGGCTCGGCTTGAAACCCTTAGCCGCGCAAGCACTGGCGCGCGCGGCCGACACCCGCAAACGCCACCCGCCGCAAGGATCCGGATGAGCGCGACGCGGCGGGGTGTTCTGCCGCGAGTGGGGTGGATGATGCTCGGCGTGTGGGCCTTGCTGGTCATGCTGCCGCAGGTCTGCAGCGCCGCGGGCCGCATCGTCATTGCGACCCAATTGGAACCGCCGGTGCTGGATCCCACGTTGAATCCCTCGAGCGCCATTTCAGAGATTCTCTACGGCAACGTGTATGAAGGTCTGGTGCGGTTCGGCGCCAATGGCGTGGTTCTGCCGGGACTGGCGACCTCGTGGGACATATCCGAAGACGGACTGATCTATGTATTTCATCTGGTCGCCGGTGCGCGGTTCCACGATGGCACGCGCTTCGACAGCGACGTCGCGAAATTCTCGCTGGATCGCATCGCAGGCCCGGGTTCGGTTCATCCGCAGAAGGCGCGATATGCGGCAATCCGCAGCATCGAGGCGGTGGATCCGCTGACCCTGCGCATGTCCCTGTCGCGTCGTTCGGGCGGTTTGCTGCAATCGCTGGCGTTTGGTTCAGCCGTGATGCTGTCGCCGTCATCGGTGGCCAATAACGCCGCGCATCCCGTCGGTACTGGGCCGTTTCGCTTTCTGCGATGGCGCCGCGGCGATTCGATCACCTTGCAACGCAATCCAGACTTTCGCGGCGAACCGGCGTCGCTCGACGAGGTCACCTTCAAGTTCATTTCCGATCCGACCGCTGCCTATGCGGCGTTGATGGCGGGCGACGTCGATGCGTTCGCCAACTATCCGGCCCCGGAAAGCTTCGCGCAGTTCGAGGCGGATCCGCGCTTCAAGGTGCTCACGGGCACCACCGAGATGGAAACCGTGCTGTCCCTGAACGAGCGCGTCGCGCCATTGAATAATCTCTTGGTGCGGCGCGCGATATCGCATGCCTTGGATCGGCGCGCCATCATCGATGGTGCCATGTTCGGCTACGGCATCCCGATCGGCAGCCACTTCCCGCCGGGCAATCCCGCCTACCTCGACTTGACCGGCGTGTATCCCCACGATGTGGTCAAGGCCAAATCCCTGCTGGCGCAGGCCGGCTATCCCCAGGGATTCTCCATGACATTGAAACTGCCGCCCCCCAGTTATGCGCGCCGCAGCGGCGAGATCGTGGCGGCGCAGTTGGCGCAAGTCGGTATCCGCCTGCGCATCGAAAACCTCGAATGGGCTCAGTGGCTGGACCAGGTTTACGCCCGTCATGATTACGACATGAGCATCGTGGGCCATGCCGAACCGCTGGACTACGACATTTATGCGCGCGATAACTATTACTTCGGCTATGCCAACCCGCAGTTCAATAGCTTGATCGCCGAGCTGGATGATACGGTCGACCCGCGGCGCAGGTTCGAGCTGCTGCGGCAAATCCAGAAAAAACTCGCCGACGATGCCGTCAATGGTTTCCTGTTTCAGTATCCGCTGTTGGATGTCTGGAGCGCGCAAATTCGCGGCATTGGTTTTGCCAATACCTTGGGCGTGGTCGATTTAAGTCACGCGCAAACCGACCGGCCTGATCCGGATCACGCCAAGGCCAGCATCGTGCAATCCGTGTTCCGAGTCCTCGGGCTTTGTGTGTCCGCGGCGGCTTTGGGACTGCTGCTGTTGATCGGCCGGCGTTTCGGCAGCCTATACCTGGCCCGCAGGGTGCTGGTGTTGTGCACCACCCTGCTGGCGGCCACCGTCATCGTGTTCGTCATCGTTCAAGTCGTGCCCGGCGATCCGGTGCGCTACATGATGGGCATGGACTCGGATCCCGGCAATGTCACGGCGCTGCGCCATCTGCTCGGCCTCGATGCCACGCCGTGGCACCGCTATGTTTCTTGGATTACGGGCATGCTTCATGGCGATTTCGGCGTCAGCTACACCTATCGGGTGCCGGTGGGGCCGCTGGTCGCGGAGCGATTGCAGGTGTCCGTCCCACTGGCGCTGTATGCCTTGTTGATTTCGACGCTATTGGCCCTTCCCCTAGGCTTGTTCGCGGCGGCTCGCGCCGGCAGGCCGACCGACACCATTTTGAGCGGGATCACTCAATTGGGATTGGCCATCCCGAATTTTTGGCTCGGCATGCTGCTGGTGCTGCTGGTCGCCATCGAATGGCATTGGACCTCCGCGGGCGGCTTTCCGGGGTGGGACGCCGGCTTTTGGAGCGCCGTGAAATCGTTGACGCTACCGGCGCTGGCGCTTGCCACTCCGCAGGCGGCGATCCTCGCACGGGTGCTGCGCGGCGCGCTCATCGACACCTTGCAGGAGGATTATATTCGCAGCGCGCGCGCCAAGGGCGCTTCGGAAATGCGTGTGCTGCTACGGCATGCGTTGCCGAATGCCATGGTGCCCGTGCTCACCATCGTCGGCATGCAGTTCTCTTTTTTGCTGGCCGGCGGAGTGATCATCGAAAATGTATTTTTCCTGCCAGGGCTTGGCCGCCTGGTGTTTCAGGCCATCGTGCAGCGCGACTTGGTCGTGGTGCAAAGCGTGGTGATTTTGCTGGTACTGGCGGTCGTGACCATCAGTTTCCTGGTGGAGCTGTCGTATGTGCTGCTCAATCCGCGGCTGGGTCCGGAGGCGCGCACGTGAGGCGGCCCGCGCGCAATGGCAGCCTGGCCTTTGGATTCGTGGTGACCGCGCTATTCCTGGCCATTGCGCTGTTGGCGATGGTGTGGACGCCCTACGATCCCAACCGCCTGTCCATCATCGATAAATTGCAGTCGCCCAGCGCGCACCATTGGTTCGGCACCGATCAACTCGGGCGCGACGTGCTGTCCTTGGTAATGGCGGGCGCCAAGAATTCCGTGGGCGTGGCATTGCTGTCGGTACTCATCGGCGCCGGGATCGGAGTGCCGGTGGGATTGGTGGCGGCGGCCCGGCGCGGACTGCTCGATGAGGTCTTGATGCGCAGCAGTGATGTGGTGTTTGCTTTCCCAGCATTGCTGCTGGCCATTTTGATAACCGCCGTGTTCGGACCCGGCGCCATCAACGCCATCATTGCCATCGGCATTTTCAATATCCCGGTGTTCGCACGCGTGACGCGGGGCGGGGCGCTGCAGGTATGGACGCGCGACTACACGTTGGCCGCGCAAATCGCCGGCAAAGGATGGCTGCGCATCTCACTCGAGCATGTGCTGCCGAATCTAATCGGTTTGCTGCTCATCCAGGCGGCCATCCAATTTTCGCTCGGCGTGATTGCGGAGGCCGGGCTGTCGTACGTGGGATTGGGTGCGCAACCGCCCACCCCCAGTTGGGGCCGCATGCTCAACGAGGCGCAAACCTTGACCGCGCGGGCACCGCTGTTGGCGCTGTTTCCTGGCTTGGCGGTGGTGTTGTTCGTATTGGGTCTGAACCATCTCGCCGAGGGACTGCGCCGTTGGGCACAGCCACGCTCATGACCGCCGCCCCGTTGCTCGACATCGCTTCGTTGAATGTGTCGATCGACGGCCGTGCCGTCTTGCAGGATGTGTCGATGCAGCTATCGCCGGGCGAGATACTCGGCGTGGTCGGTGCGTCAGGGTCGGGCAAATCGATGACGGCACTGGCCATCATGCGTCTGTTGCCGCCGGCCGCTGTACAGTCCGGAACAATTTTGCTGAACGGCGATTCGTTGCCAGAACGCGGTAAGACGCTGGGCATGGTGTTTCAGGAACCCATGACGGCGTTGAATCCGTTGATGCGCATCGACGATCAGGTGGCGGAAGCGCTGCGTATTCACACAGATCTCTCCAAACCTGAGGCGCTGAAGGCGGCGCAAGACGTTCTCGGGCAGGCAGGATTGCCGGCCAGCCAGGCATTGGGCCGCCGGCTGCCTTACCAGCTGTCGGGCGGACAGAGACAACGAGTGGCCATTGCGATGGCGGTGGCGAACGCGCCGCCGCTGTTGATCGCCGATGAACCCACCACAGCGTTGGATGTCATCACACAATCCCAGGTTCTGGACCTGCTGGGCACGCTGGCTCGGTCACGCAATATGGCGCTCATGTTGATCACCCACGATTTGGCAGTGGTGTCGCAGATGGCGGATCGCGTCGTCGTGATGCAGCAGGGACGCATCGTCGATCAAGGCAGCGCCTCACAAGTACTGCGCGTATCGCAGCTGCCCTATACACGCGCGCTGGCGCGGGCCTCGCAACTTACGCCGAAGCGCGTGTCGTCAGGAACTATGGGTGCCCAGGTTTTGGAGGTGAGCAACGTGGTGCGTGACTATCGCCGCCCACGCCGGCATTGGCGGCCGGAGCCGCCGCTGCGGGCGGTCGACCATGTCTCTTTGACGGTGAACGCCGGTGAGACCGTGGGGCTGGTCGGCGCCTCGGGTTCCGGCAAAACCAGTTTGTTGCGGGTCATCCTCGGCTTGGACCGGCCGCAGGGAGGCACCGTGACCTTATCGGGAGCGGCGCGCGGCCGCCTGACTCAAGCGGTGTTTCAGGACCCGTACGGCAGCTTCGATCCTCGTTGGCGGGTCGAGCGGCTGATTGCGGAGCCGTTCTATTCTTTAGCCCAACCGCCCGCACTGGCTGAGCAGAGACTCAAAGTGGCCGCGGTTCTCGAGCAGGTAGGGCTCGAGCCCAGCGCTGCGAAGCGTTTTCCACATGAGTTTTCCGGCGGACAACGGCAGCGCATTGCGATCGCGCGTGCCTTGGTGGCCGAGCCCGCTGTGATCGCTTTCGATGAAGCGGTGTCGGCACTCGATGTGCTGATCCGGGATCAGATACTCGAACTGCTGGCAGACCTGGCGGCGCGCTTGCAGGTGGGGTTCTTGTTCGTGTCGCACGACTTGCATGTGATCCGCGCCATCGCCGACCGGGTCTATGTGATGCAGGCCGGCCGCATCGTCGAGGAGGGCGATACCGACGCCGTATTTTCATCCCCGCAACATGCGTACACCCGCGAGTTGATCAAAGCGACGCCGGTTTTGCCCGCGGACGAAATTGCATGAAGGCGACGCCGGGTCCGCGACTCATGACGGCGAGTTTGATGAGACGCAACCGCACCGGGCCGATTCGCCGGCGGTGGCGGGTAGCCGCAGGCATCGCCGCGATGGTGGTGGCCTTGGTGTTTGCGTTTCAGCCCGCGTGCGCCGATGCCGCCGCCTGGCTGCAGCGTCATCTATGGCTTGCCAGCGCGATGGTCGCCTTCATCACGGCCATCGCCGTTGCACGGCATCGCACGGCCACCCGAGCCGAATTCAAAAAGTCCTGGTTGTCCGCGCTGCCGGTGCGTCCATCCATGGCACGCCGCGAGGCGTTGCAACTCGAACAGTTCCCTGCGCTCGCCGGCGCCCTCGTGGTGACGGCGGTTGTGGTGCTCACTGAAATCGCTTTCCTCGCACGTTCCGCGCGATTTGCGGAAGGTCTGGTGATTTCTTGGTGCTGGCTCATGGGCGCTTTCCTCGTAGGCGCGATCGTGAGCTATGCGATACGTGAACCGCGGCCAGTCGAAGCGCCGCCCGGGTCGCGCTACGTGCCCAAGGGCCAATCGATGCGAGGCCGACCCTTGCGCCCGTCGTTGTCTGCCTTAGGCCAATGGCCGGTGCGGCGTATGTTCGCGAGCGCCCAGCCGAAGTTGGTGGCGCGAGCCTTGATGCCGGTTCTGCTGAGCATTGGCATTCAATCCAAAGCAGATGCCGCAATGGTGGTCATTGGATTGTTCGCGGCGACCGGCGCGCTCGCGCTGTTGATTCCATCGGTGTTGGCCGTGAGCACCGCTGCCCGTCGTTGGTTGGCGCCGTTGCCGTTGTCATTCCGAACCTTGCTGCACGCGTTGAGCGGCCGCGCCGTGGCAGCGGTGGCTGGCATCAGCGCCTTCGCCGGATTTTTGTTAACACTGATGGATGTCAGCACCGGCAGGTCCGCACGCCTGGCCGTCAGCGCCGGATTGATGAGCGCCGCCGCGATTGTGATGGGTATTGCCTGGCGTTTGAGGGCAAAGCCATGAATGTGCCAGCCTTGCACATCCGATCGCTGCAGGCGGGGTACGGAAAACGCGTCGTGCTCGAGGATATATTCCTGACGCTGGCCGCTGGGGAGTGGTATGTGTTGCTGGGACCCAATGGTTCAGGCAAGAGTACCTTTCTGGACTGCGTGGTCGGCCGTCTGGACGTGTGGCGGGGCAACGTCGAGATCTCAGGACATTCTCTCAGCGCGGCGCCGTTCGAGGCGAAACGGCGGCTAGGCTATGGATGCGCACCCGAAGTACTGCCCAAACTGTTGACGGCTCGCCAGTGCCTGGAAGTTCACGCTGCCGCCAAGCATTTGACGGCGCTCGACGCTGAGCTGCTGGCATTGGCGGCTGACTTGAAATTCACGCCGTATTTGGACGACTTCGTCGACACCCTGTCGTTGGGCACGCGGCAGAAATTGTCCATCCTGCTGGCGCTGATCGGCGACCCGGCGCTCATCGTTCTCGATGAGGCGTTCAATGGCTTGGACCCGGCCAGCGCCTTGGTGGTCAAGCGTCATCTGCGCGCTCGTCTGAATCAGGGTGCGGCATTGCTGTTGGCAACCCACGCGCTCGACATCGTGGAGCATCATGCCGACCGCGCCGGGGTGTTGATCGATGGCCGACTGAGGCGGGAATGGCAAAAGAGCGAGATCGTTGACATGCGACGCCAGGGTCAAGATTTTGAATCTTCTCTGGCGCAGACGTTGGCCACTTGACGGCTACAGCCGCGTCTTGTGTAGGCTTTCACCTTCGAGTTTTGGTGCAAAATGAGCTGCCTTGTGTTGCTAGCATGAGGTATGGCTGAGACAAAAATTTGGGCAATCCTGGTTGCCACGCAGCACGCCACCCAGCCGCGCTCGGCGCAGTCCGACGAGTTGCGACTTCGGGAAACGCGGCAACTCCTCGCCCGCGCGCGCTCGGTAGCAAGCACGGTGACCACCTGCGCCGTGGTGGCCCCGCAGTTTGTGTCGGAATGGAAAGCCTTGGCGGCTGAGCTGCCGCTGCACAATATTTTCACGCAGGCCGCGGGATCGATGGCCATCGACGGGGTGACTCGGGCATTGCGTGCCGTCAGGGCGCGCGATGCCAATGCCAGCGTCATTTTGATTCCGGCCGATCACTGCGCTGCGATCGAGAGCGCCTGGATAAATTCCGCACGAGGTGCCCTGGCTCTCGCATTGGAGCAGATCAACACCGTGTATCTCTTGCATGATCAGCCGACGGTGGAAGACCGCTGTTTCGATGCTTCATTGGATTTTTGCAGTTCCACGGTAATCGTCGGCTCCGCGGTCTCGCTGCTGGATTTATGCGAAGGCAGCAAGCAAACCCGGGTACTGGATTTGATGACGCAGGACGCTGCGTCGGCGCGTCCAGAGCCCGAAACGGCGATCAACCTCGTGCATGTGCGCTTGGTTGAAGAATACGAGCGGATACAAAGCGGCCGGTATTCGTTGCCGTCCGCCACTCAGGTAGACGTCACTGCCTGAAACTCTGCGGGTTGCTATGTGTACTGCCGCACATACAGCAACCTCGCCAGACTCTACATTTCACGGCCCAACCGCGGATGGAGCGTCCAGTGAATGAGGCAGCTCCTGTAAGCGGACTGACCAGTGCCGAAGCCAACCAGCTTCTGGCGCAATGGGGTCCGAACTCCATTTCCGATGCAGAAGTGCCCGCCTGGAGACGGGTGCTCGAGAAATTCTCCGCGCCGGTGTCGTGGCTTCTCGAGGCCACCGTTGTGCTCGAGTTGGTGCTCGGCAAGTACGTGGAAGCGGCCGTGATCTTAGCCCTGTTGATCTTCAACGCAGCCCTGGGGTTGTTTCAAGAAAGCCGCGCTCAGGCAACGCTCACGGCGCTGAAGTCGGGTCTGGCGCTCAGTGCATCCGTACTTCGCGATCGGGTGTGGAAAACCGTGGCATCCTCGGAGCTCGTGCCGGGCGATTGCATCAAATTGTCCTTGGGCGGCGTGGTGTCGGCCGACGCCCGCATATCCGACGGCGATTTGTTGCTCGACCAGTCCATGCTGACCGGTGAATCCATGCCCGTCGAAGGCAGCGCCGGTATGAACGCTTATGCGGGATCGCTGATACGGCGCGGTGAGGCCACCGCGCAAGTGACCGCCACCGGAGCGCGCACCAAGTTCGGCCGCAGCGCCGAGCTCATCCGCGATGCCCATGTGGTGAGCTCACAACAAACGGCAGTGTTTCGCGTGGTGCGCAATCTCGCCATCTGCAACGGAATTTTGATTGTTCTGATGTTGGGTTACGCATACCGGACTCACATGCCTGGGGCGGAAGTGATTGCCCTGGTCTTGACCGCCATCTTGGCCTCCATCCCGGTGGCCTTGCCCGCCATGTTCACCTTGGCGGCGGCTTTGAGCGCTCGCGCGTTGACCCAGCAGGGCGTATTGCCCACGCGTCTCGCGGCGGTCGATGAGGCAGGATCCATGGACGTTCTGTGCGTGGATAAAACCGGAACCCTGACACTCAACCAATTACAGATCACCTCCATTCATGGAGTCGACGGCGTTGCGGATAATCGGGTGTTAGCGCTTGCCGCTGTCGCAAGCTCCATCGGTGGCCAAGACCCGGTCGATCATGCCATCCAGGCGGCGGCCGCTGCGTTGCCGGGTTCCGCATTGAAGCAGACATCATTCTTGCCATTCGATCCGGCCACCAAGCGCTCGGAAGCGACTTATGAATCAGCCGACGGCGGGGTGCAACGCGCGGTTAAGGGCGCTTTCGCGGCCGTTTCAATGCTGGCGGCGGTATCCTCTGCGGACAGCGATGCTGCACTCGCGCTCGAGTCCCAGGGATTTCGCGTGCTGGCCGTGGCGGCCGGCCCACCGAAGGCGCTCAAATTCATCGGATTGATTGCACTCAGTGATCCGCCCCGGGCGGACTCTGCTGCGCTGATTCGTGAGCTGACTGAACTCGGGATTCGTACCGTCATGCTGACCGGCGATGCACCGGGAACGGCGTCCACTGTCGCAGCGCAGATTGGCCTCGAGGATTTCGCCATCTTCGCCGGAATCTTGCCCGAGGATAAATTTCGGATCGTGAAGTCTCTGCAGGCGGACCACAATGTGGTGGGCATGTGTGGCGATGGCGCCAACGATGCACCGGCACTGCGCCAAGCCCATTTGGGGATCGCGGTGTCGAGCGCCACGGACATTGCCAAGGCGGCGGCTGGAATCGTCCTGACCAAGCCGGGTCTTGCCGGCATTGTTGCGACCGTGAAAGAAGGCCGCTTGGTGTTTCAGCGCATCCTGACCTACACCATCAATTCCATCACCAAGAAAACGGCGCAAGTGCTGTTCTTGAGCATTGGTTTGCTCATGACCGGTCATGCCATTTTGACTCCCCTGCTGATGGTGATGCTGATGACCATCGGTGATTTTTTGGGCATGTCGCTCACGACGGATCGGGTCAGGCCGTCGCCGCACCCGAATGCGTGGGATATTCAAAGCCTGACGCTGGCGGGCGCATTGATGGGTGCCGCTGAGCTGCTATTTTGTGCCGGCTTGTTTGCGGTCGGGGATCGATATTTGCATATGACGATTGGCCCGCTGCAATCGCTGGCCTTCATTCTCATCGTGTTCGCCAATCAAGCGACGACCTACAACAACCGCGAGCGCCGCCATTTGTGGTCCTCCAGGCCCAGCGGGTGGGTGCTGTGCGCGTCTGCGGCAGACGTGGTCGCGGCCAGTTTGCTCGCCGGATTTGGCATCGGCATGCAGGCACTGTCGATTGCGCTCATTGCCGGCGCGCTGATCGCTGCAGCCCTGTTCGCGGTGGCTTTGGATTTCTTGAAGGTCCCGGTGTTTCGCCGCTTGAAGATTGAGTGAGGCGTTACGGCGGTGCGTTGCCGAGATAGGCCGCCCGTGCAATCGCTCGGGTCAGGCAGTCCGCCGCCGCCGCGCCGATCCGTCCGATGTGTGCAGGGCGCGAGACAGTTTTGCCCAAGGACAATTCGCCGGCAGACACGGCGAATACGGTGTCGCCATCAAACGGCGTGTGCGCAGGACGCACCGCCCGGGCGATGCCATCGTGGGCCATCATCGCCACCCGTTTGCATTCCGCGGTGCTGAGCGTTGCGTTGCACGCCACCACCGCCAGGGTGGTGTTCATGCCGGGCTGCAATCGTCCGTTTGCCATCAAGCGCGTTTCATCCGGCGCAGGGTCGCTGAGGTCCATTGGCTGCGAAGGCGGGCCGCCGCCGCCAAATTCTTCATGCAGTTCGAACGGCCAGGCCCAGAAGGTTTTGCCATCGGGCATGTAGGCCGATCCAACGGAATTGAGGGCCACCAAAGCGCCCACGATCAGGCCCTCGCCGAGATCCAAAGAGGTGGAGCCAATGCCGCCGTTCACTACACCGGCCCTTGCGCCGCGGCCTGCGCCGACAGCGCCCAGGGCAAAATCGACGGCAGCCGCTTGGACGGCGCGCACACCCAAGTGACGATAGGGAGGCTCGAGTCCCCAATTCTTATCGCCCTGATTGGTCAAGTCGTGCAGCACCGCCGCCGGTACGATGGGGATGGCCATTCCGCCGCTGCGCATTCGTAAACCGATTCCCTGCACCGAGAGCGCCACGGTGGCGCCGTCGGCCGCGGCGAGTCCGAACACCGAACCGCCCGACAGCATGATGCAGTGAGCGCGACCGACCAGATTCTCCGGCGACAAGGCCTCGGTCTCGCGAGTGCCGGGGCCGCCTCCCCGGATGTCGACCGCGGCGTTCCAGCCCTGGGAACACAGGACGGCGGTAACGCCGGTGCGGACTTGCTCGTCGGTGGCATGGCCCACGGTCAGGCCTGCGATGTCTGTAATGAGGTTGTTAGGCCCGGGACGCAAGGCAGATCAGCGCGGCTGCGCCGCGATGACCGCCAAGCCTTGCAGAACCAGATCGGGGACCGTTTCGCCGTGCGAGCGCATGGCGCCCGCAATGATGGTGGCATCGCCGCCGGTGATCAGCAGCTTCGGCGCCTGGCCGCCGTTTTGCTCGATGACTTCGGCGGCTCGGTCAGCCATCCCGGCCAATGCGAACACCGCACCGCGCGAAACCGCGGCAATGGTGTTATTGGCGAGGATGCCGGCGAGCGATGGCGAGCTTTGACTGGCCGCTTTGGCAATGTCGCTGGTCTTGCTCATCAGCGCCTCGCGCATCATGTGGATGCCCGGCGCAATCAGGCCGCCCAGATGTTGTCCGTTGGCGTCGACACTATCGACTTTGACGGCGGTGCCGGCATCCACTACACATAATGCCGACTTCGCGCGAGTCCACGCACCGATCAGCGCCAACCAGCGATCCGCGCCCAGCAGGGAGGGATCCAAATAGCCGTTGGTGAGCCCGTGGAATTCGGGCGTGGCAGTGATCATCTCCGCTTCAACCTTGAATGCCTTCTTCGTCAGGCGTGCCAGATTTTTGGCCATTTCGGGACCGGCCACATTCGACACCAACACCCGCGTGGGCTTCTGACCCGATTGAAACAGGTTCGCCGACCATACTTCCGGCTTGGCATCGCGATGCACGACGGCTTGTTGGTCGGAGAGTCCGGTGCTCGTCAGCCAGGCCCACTTGAGTCGGGTATTGCCGACGTCGATGACCAAAATCATGCGGTGTTCACTGCCTGTATCGTCTCCCCGGAGCGAGCGCGCAAGGATAACATTCGCGCCGCAGCCGGAGCTTGCTACTTGGCAGCCGCGGCGTCTGCTGGCACGGCGCCCGCTACCATCGGCGAAGCGCCTGAAATTGGCGCAGAACCCACCACCACGTTCGAAACCTCCTGGGAGACTCGTTCGTCGATTTCTGCCGCATTCTTCAGGTGCACCGGATAACGGATATGGGCTTCCACGCCCGTTCCCGAGTAACTGAGTTGCACCTTGGGCTGGGAGTCCGCGGTCATGTCGGTTGCGGTGGTGCGTTGGATTTCCTGCGTCTGACGCAGGATTTCCTCGCGCGAATCGGTCAGTGCCGCGTTCACCGCGTCGATCAACTGCTGTTTGATGCGCGCGTAATCGCCTCCCGCGGGCAGCGGTAAGGTCAATTCGTGCCAGGCAAAGTTGACGCCCGGGATTTGTTTGAACAGGCCGCTCGACACCTGAAAGACAATGGAATTGGCAAACGCGACCACGCGGCCCGTCGGACCGGATAGGCCATGAGCCCCCAATTCCATCAAGTGCAACCTGACCAAACCCAGCTCGATGACCTCTCCCGTTACATCGCCGATCTGCACCCGATCACCCACCCGGATGCCGTACTTTCCGATCAGGAAGAAATAACCGACGATGGAGACCAATACGCTTTGCATCGCCACGGCGAGTCCCGCCGTGATGAGGCCCGCAAAGGTCACCACGGAGCCGAGCTCGCTGGCGAATGCGAAACCAATGATGGCGACCACCAAGGTCCACAGTCCGATACGCCGCAGCAATAGCAGCTGATACCGGCGCCGCGGGTCATGGATGTAGCGAGTGACGCCGCGCTTGATGAGTTCGGCCGCCACGAAGATCACCGCCAACAACGCGACCACGATGGCCACGCGCACGCCTAACTTGGTCAACGCCTCCTGGTACTGCTTGCTGATGATGTCGTGCCAGTTGGTCAGGTTGCGCCGATATTGCGTCAGCAGTACGCCCACCTTGCCGAGCGGAATCAGCAAGGCCGAGGTTTCCTTGAATTGATCGGTGAGCGCGTCAAGTTGGGCGCGTGTTTGCGCCAAAGTGCTGGCATCCGCGCTGTCGGCCGCGGCGGCGAGTGAGTCGCCCTGCGACGACATCGTCTTCAGTTTATCGATCAGCGGCGTGCGCAGCTGCGAGAACGTATCCTGTAATTTGGCGGTGCGTTCGTCGAGGCCGCGAATGGTGGCGATCTTTTCCGAAAGCTTGAAGACATTGGCGGCCAAATCCCAGATGCCGAAGCGACTGGACACCGCCACCGGCGGGTTGGCCGCCGCAGTCAATGTCGGCGTGGTAGGCGCGGCGGTGGCGGGCGCCCCCGACGTGGGGTTGGCCGGTGCCGCGCTTGGCGTAGGGGCTGAGTTTGTCGCAGCGGGAAGGGTCACCGCCATGGCCTCGATTTGCGCCTTGAGCGCGCTGGGACTGAACCCACTGCTATCGCTTTCGTTGGTGAACGAGGACATGGTGCTGAGAAAATTCTTGCGCGCATTGATCAGCGCCAGCTCACCCTGCAGTTCGGAGATCTTGGCGTTGAGTTCAGCTTTCTGCTTGGGTGGAATGGCCGTGAGCTTGCGTTGATCGGCCTCGAGCTCCGCTTGCACCGTGGCGCCCTGGGCAATGAATTTATTCTGCAGATCGAGCAACGATTGCGCAGCGGTGGCTACATCGCCGGAGCTTGGGGCTGCCGGTTGCTTGGCGAGCAGCTCGGCGTTGGATCGGGCGATCTCGAATGCCAATGCCATCACGCGGTTGGCCGCCTGCCGATTGTCGTACAGGATCAGCAAGTCGCTGGGTTCGTTCGCGGCCTGTTGCGCAATCCCTAAGGTGCGGTACCAATCGATGGTTTGATCCAGTACCTGGATAACCTGGGGTGCGGTCATGGGCGGAGCGGTGGAGGCCGGCTGTGCCCACGCGATAGGCCCCAGTAAGCTCAAGGTCAAGGCTAGAATTAGGTGTCGCAGGTACATGGCGCGGATCGTACCCGAATTAGACGGTAAACTTGTGATTGCAAAAATTACCGCGAGCAACCATGTCTGAGCTGAAGAGTGCCATTCGAGAAGTGCCGGATTTCCCGTCCCCGGGTATTTTGTTTCGCGATATTTCTCCGCTGCTACGCGATCATTTTGCTGCGACCGTGGATGCGCTCGATCGGTTGCTCTCGGACACCGAATGGCAGCAGATTGACGCGGTTGCCGGTATCGAGTCACGCGGTTTCATTCTCGGCGCGGCGTTGGCGTTAAAGCGCGGCAAGGGTTTCGTGCTGGTGCGCAAAAAAGGCAAATTGCCCCCGCCGGTGGTCGACATTACTTATTCGCTGGAATACGGCTCCGGGGTGCTGGAAATGCAAAGCGGCAATGGCCGGCTGCTGCTGGTCGATGACGTGCTGGCCACCGGCGGCACGCTGAGCGCATCGGCGGATCTGTGCGAGCGAGCCGGTTATCGATTGAGCGCCATGATGGTGTTGGTGAATCTGAATATCGTCAGCCATTATGGCTGGCGAGCGCTGCCGTTGCGCGCGGCGATCGACTACTAGGTCGATGGCGGCGCCATTGTCGGACAAGCTGGTCGTGGTCGCGCTGCGCGCGGAAACCGCCGAGGTGTTCGAACGGGCGGGCGTACCGGTCACTTACTGCGGTGTCGGCAAGATCAACGCCGCCATGACTCTTGCCGAGCAATTGGCGCGATACGAGTTCCAGCGTCTGCCCATGCCGTTGGTCATCAACTTTGGTTCGGCCGGCAGCCGGCGCTTTCCGACCGGCGCCATGATTGCCTGTCATGAATTCGTACAGCGGGATATGGATGTCACCGGCTTGGGGTTCGAACTCGGCGTCACGCCCTATGATGAGATGCCGGCCTGCTTGAGTTTCGCGCCGGTGTTTACCCAATTGCCCGCCGGGATCTGCGGCAGCGGTGATTCCTTCGCCACGGTGGAGGTGGCACTGGAATGTGCGGTCGTGGACATGGAAGCCTATGCACTGGCCAAAGTGTGTTGGCGCTACCGTGCAAAATTCGCCTGCGTCAAATACATCACGGATGGTGCGAACCCCAGTGCAGCCAATGATTGGCAGCAAAATGTTCACAAAGCGGCGGAGGAATTCCTGCGTCTGTTCACAAAAATTTGACGTATGCTCGCCAGATGAATCTGCGATTTTTATGGCCCCTGGTCGCATTGCTCGGCGCGACATCCGCCTGGCCTGCCACACACCAGGCGGCGCAGCCGCCGTTGATGGTGTTGATATCGGTGGACGGTCTCAAGCCCGAAGCCATTCTCGATGCGCAGGCCCATGGCCTCAAGGTGCCCAATCTGCGCGCATTCATGCGCGATGGCATGTACGCCGACGGCGTGCGGGGCGTGTTGCCCACGCTGACGTATCCCAGTCACACGACGCTAATGAGCGGCGCTTCGCCGGCGCGCCATGGCATTTACGACAACACTACGTTCGATCCGCTGGCGCGCAATGAGCGCGGTTGGTATTGGTATGCCGAGGATATCAAGGTGCCCACGCTATGGGACGCCGCAGCCGCCGCGCATTTGAAAACCGCCAGTGTTTATTGGCCGGTCAGCGTCGGCGCCAATATCACGTACAACCTGCCGCAGATTTGGCGCACGGGCGAGCCCGACGATCTGAAGCTGCAGCGGGCTTTGACCACTCCCGGTTTGGAGCAGGAATTGTCGGCCGAGTTGGGCCCCTACCCAGGTGGCATGGAAGAAACGGTGGCGGAGGATGAAACCCGCGCGCGCTTCGCCATCCGTCTGTTGCAGAAAAAACATCCGGCTCTCATGACGGTTTATTTGTCGGGACTCGATACGGAGGAGCATCTCTCGGGTCCCTTCAGCCAGAAGTCCAACGAAGTATTGGAACGCCTCGACGCCGTCGTGGGTTCGCTGCGTGCCGCCGCTGAACAAGCGGCGCCGGGCCGCGCCACCGTGTGCGTGGTGTCCGATCATGGCTTTGCGGCCATCCAACATGACGTCAACCTGTACGCCGCATTCCGCGAGGCCGGCTTCATTACCTTGAATCCCGCCGGCAAGATTGGGAGCTGGACCGCCATGCCCTGGCCGGCGGGCGGATCGGCCGCCATCATGTTGGCGAACCCGCAGGATGAAGCTGTGCGGGCGCACGTCAAAGAGTTGCTCGACTCGCTGGCCCGTGATCCGGCCAATGGCATCGAACGCATCGTACCCGCCGAGGAGATTCGGCAGGACGGCGGATTCCCGGGCGCGGCATTTCTCGTGGCATTAAAAATCGGCTACGAGGTGGCCTATGCGTTATCGCCGCCGCTGGTGACGCCACCCTCCAATCTGGGCATGCATGGCTTCATGCCGGAACATCAGGAAATGCGCTCAGCGTTTTTTCTGGTCGGCCCGGCGATTCCAAAAGGCCGTTCGATCGGTGAAATCGACATGCGGCAGATCGCCCCCACGCTCGCCGGCATCCTGCATGTGCATTTATCCGCCGCGGAGCTGGCAGGGCTGTTGTTGACCCCCTAGGAGGGATTTCTAGCCGCGCATCCGGACTAGGGTCCGAGCGCTTTGTTGAGCAAAGCGGCCATGCGCACGCCGGCACGCCGCAATTGCAGATTGGCATCGTCTTGAGCCGTCTTTATATAGTCCGCGCTGAGCGCGATGCTGCCGGGCGCGGCGCAAGTCGGAAGGCTGGGCAGATGATAGGCATCGCGCTTGCCCACTGCGAAGGTCTCCAACGCCCAACTGCGCACGGTTCCTTGTGACCATTCGTTGACCTGCGCCGGGGTGATCGCAGCGTTGAGTTGCTGGGCGATCGCCGCGGGATTGGATCCCAAGACGTTTACGGTACCCACATCCCAATAGGCGTGCAGGTTGGTTTCCTGGCCGTCGGGAGAGGGAGGCGATAAGGCGATGCAATTTCCGCCGCGGTCTTGATGATCCGATGAGTGCAACGGCTGGTGCAGATCGCCGATGAAATGGATCATGAATTTAAACGCCATGAGCCGCTCGGCCGTTGCGGTCTGCGGGTTGCCAAGCTCCGCAGTAAATTCATCGATTTTATCGATCACACAATCCTGTGCCGGACCGGCGCTGGCATCCTGGCCAGGCTGCAGCGCGGGAAAGCCAAAGCAGGCTGCCGAGACATCGCCGTTGTCGATTTCGATGTCGATGTAATGCCAGGGCGCGGTTTGCGGATGGGTGGGCCGATAGCGGTCAGCCCAGGTGGCACGGCTGGCGAAGTCAGGTGCCGTCAGCGTGTCGGTGTCGCCGGCGAGCAGTGCATTCAATGCGCTCTTAGACTTTTCGGTCAGATGCTCATATGCAATCAGCGCGGTGACTTCATGTCCCAGATCCCCCCACGCGGCGGCAGGACCCGCAGCGGCTACCGCCAATCCCGTCAACACACTCTGTAATACTTTCATTTCAATACCCTCAACGACGGCATAGGAATGAGAGAAGTGTAACCAGCGGTGTGTTTCAAAACGACGCGTGGGGGCAGGCCAATCGATTTCGGACCACGGCCCTTGCATGGCCCGACTGATGCAGTCCGTAGTATTCTGCGCGACCTTACCTTCAGTGCCTCGTTGGGAGCCGATTTATGTTGATGCCAAGCCCGACTGCGTCTGGACTGCAAGCCGCCCACCCCGATCGTGCTGCGCTTGCCTTTCTGTACGAACACCCGCAGTGGTTTGCCAATGTGTTTGCTGAATTGGAACGCCGCCAATTTCCGTTCGAACGGATTTTCATACCCGACCATTTTTACGACATCGGCCGCGCCGAGCAGCCGTTTAAGGTGTTGTTCAACCGAATGAGTCCGTCGGCCAACAGCCGAGATCATGGTTCCGGCATTTTTCACACCCTGGCCTACCTCGAGCATTTGGCGCTGCAAGGCGTTCGCGTCATCAATGGCGCCAAGGCATTTCGCTACGAGGTGTCCAAGGCCGGACAGAGCTCACTGCTCAAATCCTTGGGCTTGCGATTCATGCCCTCCCGGGTCATTCATTCGGCCAGCCAGGCAGTGGCCGCAGCCGAAGGGTTGCGCTATCCCATCATCGTCAAAGCCAACACGGGCGGCAGCGGCAAAGGCATCACCCGCTTCAATAGCAAAGCGGAATTGGCGGCGGCGGCAGCAGCAGCCGGGGGGTTGGATCTGGGGTACGACCGAGTTGCCTTGGTGCAGGAGTTCGTGCCGGCACGCGGGGGATTCATCACTCGGGTCGAAACCATCGGCTTTAAGTACCTTTATGCCATCAAGGTGCATCTGTCGGGCGAGACATTCGATTTATGTCCGGCCGACATCTGCCAAACCTCCGGTGGCCAGGCGCTGGAAAATGCCTGCGCCGTGGAAGCTACCAAGGCCGGCCTCAAGGTAGAGGGCTACGAGGCGCCTCAGTCAGTGATCGCCGATATTGAGCGCATCATGCGCGGCGCCGACATCGACGTCGGCGGCATCGAGTACATGGTCGATGATCGCGACGGCCAGGTGTACTACTACGACATCAATGCGCTCTCGAATTTCGTCGCGGATGCGCCGCGGGTGATCGGATTCAATCCGGTTGAGAACCTGGCGGATTATCTGCAGCAGGAGGTGCAACGTGCCTCTTAAGGGTGGGATTCGCTATGGCTATTGGATGCCCGTATTTGGCGGCTGGCTGCGCAACGTCGAGGATGAACACATGGAAGCGAGCTGGCAGTACACGCGCAAGCTCGCGCAGCGCAGCGAACAGATCGGCTACGACCTGTCGCTGATCGCCGAGCTCAATCTCAACGACATCAAGGGCGTGGATGCCCCCAGCCTGGATGCCTGGTCCACCTCGGCTGCATTGGCGGCGGTGACCGAAAAACTCGAGTTGATGGTGGCGGTACGGCCGACCTTTCATTCGCCGGCTCTGTTTGCCAAACAGGCCGCGAACATCGATCAAATCAGCGACGGCCGCCTGGCGTTGAATGTGGTGTCGTCCTGGTGGGAGCAGGAGGCACGGATGTACGGCGTGGATTTCGAGCGTCACGACGACCGCTATGGAAGAACCTCCGAATGGCTGGACGTGGTGAACGGCGCGTGGTCACAGAAAACATTCAGTCATGCCGGCAAGTACTATCAAACCACCGACACCGTGCTCGAGCCTAAACCGAAGCGCTCGCCGCGGCCGCCGATCTATGCGGGCGGCGAGTCCGAAGCGGCCAAGAACTTGATCGCGCAAAAATGCGACGCCTATGTGATGCACGGCGACTCGCCCGAGCATGTGAAAGCCAAGATCGTCGATATGCGCGAGCGGCGCGAGAAGTTGGGATTGGGCCCCATGCAATTCGGCGTCGCCGGCTATGCCTTCACGCGCAAGACCGACGGCGAAGTGGCCGCCGAGCTCGAACGCATCACCGATGTGAAGCAAAACGCCAAAGGCTACGCCAATTACCAGCAATGGCTGCAGGGCACGCAGCTGGAACAGAAGATGTCGATCCAAGAGTATTCGGTCTCGAATCGCGGCCTTAGGTCGGGGTTGATCGGCACGCCGGATCAGGTTCAGGAACAGATCGGCAAATTTGAGGAAGCCGGAGTCGATCTGCTGTTGCTGCAGTTCAGCCCGCAATTGGAAGAGATGGAACACTTCAGCGATAGCGTCATCCGCCGCCACTAGATGCAAGACATCGTTCGGCTCGAGTCGGTCCGAAGGACCTTTGGTGCGGTGACGGCGCTCGATGGTGTCGATTTACAAGTCAACCGGGGCGAGACCTTCGGCATCATTGGCCGCAGCGGCGCGGGAAAATCCACGTTGATTCGTACCATCAACGCATTGGAGAAAGTCGACACCGGGCGCGTCATCATCAATGGCGAGGAGCTGGGCCGCCTCGATGACAGCGGGCTGAATCGGGTGCGCCGCAATATCGGCATGATTTTCCAGCACTTCAATCTGTTGTCGATGAAAACCGTGTTTGAAAATGTCGAGCTGCCGTTGAAGTTGGCCGGGCAGCCGCGCGAAGCGCGTGCCCGGGCCGTATTTCAGATGCTGGACATGGTGGGATTGCAGGATAAAGCGGGCGTTTATCCGGCCAAGCTCTCGGGCGGCCAGAAACAGCGGGTCGGCATCGCGCGCGCACTGGTGGCCAGGCCCGCGCTGCTGTTATCCGATGAAGCGACTTCTGCGCTCGATCCTGAGACCACGTTATCCATCCTGCAATTGCTCAAACAACTGAAGGCTTCGCTCGGCGTGACCATCATTCTCATCACGCATGAAATGAGTGTGATTCGCGAAGTCTGCGATCACGTGGCGGTGCTCGATCAGGGCCGTATCGTCGAGCAGGGCGCGGTGTGGGAGGTGTTCGGACATCCGCGCACCGAGTTGACGCGGCGGCTGCTGCGCACGGTTCGCCCGCCGTTGCCCCAAGCCCTGCAGGCGCAACTGCGCCAGCAGCCCGATGCCGACCAGCGCGTGGTGCTGCGACTGTCGAGTGCAGATTTGGAACGGGAGCCGTCTGTGCTGGCGCTGCTCACGGGTGCTGATTGGGACGGACGCCTGATGCATGCCGAGATCGACAGCGTCCAGAACCATCAATTTGGCACGGTCACGTTGTCGCTGCGCAATCGCGGTGCTCAGACCCTTGAAGCCCTGCGCGCGCAATTGCAACCACGGCTCGCCGATCTTGAGATTTTGGGCTATGTCTGAGGAGGATCTCAGCCTCTTTGGGGGCGCCTTGGCCGAGACTGCCGTGATGGTCGGCGCCTCCGGATTGCTGTCTTTGCTGTTGGGCTTGCCGCTGGGACTTTTACTGGTGATCACCTCGCGGGACGGCATTTCCGCGCGACCGGCATTCAACCGCGCGTTGGGGGCCGTCATCAACGCCTTTCGCTCGACGCCTTTCATCATATTGCTGGTGGCACTGATTCCGTTCACCCGTTTTGTGGTGGGTACAACCATCGGCACGGTGGCGGCCATCGTGCCGCTGACCATTGCTGCGACACCGTACTTCGCGCGTATCGCCGAAATGAGTTTGCGGGAGGTCGATCAGGGGTTGATCGAAGCGCTGCGCGCGCTCGGCGCCAGCCGGTTGCAGATCGTGCGCGAGGCGTTGATCCCCGAGGCGCTGCCGGGCCTGGTCACCGGATTCACCGTGACGCTGGTTACTTTGATTGGGGCATCGGCAATGGCGGGTGCCGTGGGCGCGGGCGGCCTCGGCGATCTGGCCATTCGGTATGGGTATCAGCGCTTTGAAACCGCCATCATGGTCGGTGTTATCGTCATGTTGATTATTATCGTCTCGATTATTCAAGTGGTCGGGGATTTTGCTGCACGGCGTTTGAACCGTCGGATCTGAAGCTTATGAAAAAACATTTTTTGGTGTGGTATGCCGTCGGTGTGGTGGTGCTGCTGATGGCATGCGGGCCGGTGGGTGCACAAACCCGGCTCAAAGTCGGCGTCTCCGGCGGAGACGGCGAACTGATTTGGGCCAAGGTCAAGGAGATCGCCAAACAGAAGGGCCTGGATATTCAAGTCGTGGTGTTCAACGACTATCTGCTGCCCAATGCTGCGCTGGATGGCGGCGACCTCGATGCCAATGCGTTTCAGCACAAGCCGTTCCTCGAGAATCAGATCAAGATGCGTGGCTACAAAATCACGGCAATCGCCAACACCATTGTCGAGCCCATCGGCATGTATTCTTTGAAAGTAAAGTCGGTGAGCAGCCTGAGCGAGGGCGCGCAGGTGGGCATTCCAAACGATCCCTCCAATGGCGGCCGTGCACTCTTACTGATGCAGCATGAAGGACTGATCAAGCTGCGGCCGGGCACCGGCATCACCCCCAGCGTGCGCGACGTCGTCGACAATCCGCACAAGCTCAAATTTCGCGAACTCGATGCGGCGCAACTGCCGCGTGCGCTCAGCGATCTGGACGCCGCCATCATCAACACCAACTATGCGTTGCAAGCCAAGCTGCATCCAGGGCGCGATTCCATCGCAATCGAGAGCAGCGTCGACAACCCGTACGGCAACGTCATTGCGGTGCGTTCCTCGGATGCCGGCAAGCCCGTGTTCAAGACGCTGATCGCCGCCTATCAGAACGAGGAGATGCGGCAATTCATCTTGAAGCAGTTCGACGGTGCTATCCTGCCGGTTTTTTGACGGATGAGCCCGGCCATCGAGCGTCCACTGGCGGTGCGCTGCGGCGCATTTGGCGATATGGTTTTGCTCACAGCGCTCATCCGCGTGTTGCATGCCGAATTCGGCGCACCGGTCGATATCGTCACGACCGGGCCGTGGAGCGAGCCGCTGTTGGGCGGCCAACCCGGCGTTGGCCAAATCCTGACCATGCGCAGCCGCAAGACACCCTACTGGCTGAGTCTGGGACAGCAGCGTGTGGTGCGCCGGTTGCGCGCACGCGGCGTCGGGCCGACTTGGCTGTGTGACAGCGACGAGAGCATCTTGCCGATCTTGGAGCGGGCAGGGATCACTTCACCGCACATCGTCGCCGCGCGGGATCATCCCTTGCAGCAAGGCGAGCATGCCACCGCTCAGTGGCGCCGCATGGCTCAAATCATGCCGACGGCCGGTGCGGCAGCTCACGCGGTGGACTTAAGCTCGATTGCGCCGGGTTGTTATCTTCAGGTCACGGCGGCACAACGCATCGATCTTGAAAGTTGGCTGCGCGCTCGCGGCATGGCCGGCGCGCCCCTGCTGCTGGTGCAGGCGGGCAACAAGCGCACCATGCGCCGCGGTCCCCGCCGGTTGGCGGTCAATCACAAATACTGGCCGAACGAACGCTGGGCGGAGGTGGTGCAATTCCTGCGCCAGCAGCACCCGGCGCATCGCATCGTGCTGCTCGGTACCGGTCCCGAGTTTGAGTTGAATCAGCAGATTGCGGCGCTCGCCGGCATCGATCGTTTGGACAACGTGGCGGACGACTTGCCGATCCCGCGCCTGGTGGCGTTGCTGGATCGTGCGGACGGACTGCTCAACGTCGATTCGGGGCCTGCGCATGCCGGCGCCGCGGTCGGTTGTCCTCAGGTGGTGTTGTTTGGCAAAGCGCTGCCGTCTCTCTATCGACCCTTCGGTGTGGCGGGCGCGGACGTGGAATTGTTGACCGGGGAATTCGGGGGCCACCCCTCGATGTTGGGCATCAGCCCGCGGCAAGTGATGGATGCCTGGCTGCGCCTGAGACTGCGCCGCGGATCAGTTGATTGAGCTTGGAATCGGTGCCGCCGCATCGGCTGTAGCGCTTGAGGATGCGTCCGCAGGCAGCGCACTCTCGCGCAGCATGTCTTGAGTCACGAGCACCACCCCGCGCTTGGTGACGAAGAAGCGTTTGGCATCCGCCGCCAAATCCTGACCGATCTGCAAACCATCCGGAATCACGCAGCCTTCATCGAGAATGGCGCGGGTAATCTTGCAGCGCCGCCCAATCGTGACGCTCGGCAGCAATACCGAGCTCTCGATGATGCTGCTCTCCTCGATTCTTACATCGCTGGACAGCAAGGATTGATTGACGTACGCACCGGAAATGATGCAACCGCCCGCCACCATGGAATTGACCGCCATGCCGCGACGGCCTTCTTCATCCAACACAAATTTCGCGGGCGGTTGCTGAGCCTGGTAGGTCCAGATCGGCCACTGATGGTCGTAAATATTCAGTTCCGGGTTCAGCGACACCAACTCCATGTTGGCTTCGTACAAGGCATCCACATTGCCCACGTCGCGCCAATAGTTTTGCGCCCGCGTTTCCACATCCTCGAAGGGGTAGGCGAACACCCGCATGCGCTCAATATTCGGTGGAATGATGTTGCGGCCAAAATCATGCTTGCTGGATTCATTGGCGGCATCCTCCGTCAGCAATTTTTCCAGGCGGTCCATGGCAATCACGTAGATGCCCATGGACGCGCGCGCCAAGTGCGGTTGCCCGGGAATGTGATCGGGATCATTGGGCTTTTCCGCGAACTTGGTGACCCGGTTGGTATCGTCGGTGGTCATGATGCCGAATTCGTTGGCGCGCTCGATGGGCACGTCGACCACGCCGACCGTGATATCGGCTTCGCATTGTTCGTGATAGGCAATCATCGGACCGTAGTCCATTTTGTAAATATGATCGCCGGCCAGGATCAACACATGGGTCGGATTATGCGAGCGGATGAAATCGAGATTTTGATAGACCGAATCGGCCGTGCCCCGATACCAATGCGAACCGATTTGTTGCTGCGCCGGAATCAACTCGACGAATTCGCCCAATTCACCGCGCAAGTAGCTCCAGCCGCGTTGAATATGCTGAATCAGCGATTGGGCTTTGTATTGGGTCAATACGGCAATCTGGCGGATGCCGGAGTTCACGCAATTCGACAATACGAAATCGATGATCTTGAACTTGCCGCCGAAGGGCGTGGCGGGCTTACAGCGATGCTGCGTCAGCGCCTTGAGCCGCTCACCGCGGCCGCCGGCCATGATTACCGCCAGCGTACCGCTGGTCAATCGGCTGACATATCTGCCAGTGTTATTACGAGCGGCGTGTCGCATTGAGCCAAGACTGACATACTCGGCAAACACCTGCATCAGGTTTCTCGCAGTGCATTTTCGAGCCTTGTTAGACTGTGACGTATGTCGCCACTGAAGTTATGTCTGTTGTCCGCCGAGATAGTTCCCTACGCGAAAACCGGCGGTCTGGCCGATGTGGCCGGGGCGCTGCTGCATTCGCTGCGCTCTGTAGGACACGAGGTCCGTGCCTTCATGCCGCTGTACGCCTCCGTCGCGCGCCAATACCCCGACTTGATTCCGGTTGCCAGCGTGCAGCATGTCGGCTTGAGCCTGGGCGGCAGGGAGTATCGTTACTCGTTGCAGACCGCGCATTATCCGAACACTGATATACCAGTCTACTTCGTTGATTGTCCTGCCCTGTACGATCGCGATGCCTTGTACACCTTGGAGCCGGATGAGCATCGGCGCTTTTTGTTGCTGACGCGCGCTGCGTTGGAAAGTTGCCGCCGATTGAAATTTGCACCGCAGGTGTTTCATTGCAACGATTGGCATACGGCACTGCTGCCGTTGATCCTCAAGACGCAGTACCGGTCGGATCCTGAACTCGGCGCAGCTAAATCGCTGTTGACGATTCACAACATTGGCTATCAGGGGATTTTCCCGGCGTCAGCCGCGGCGGATATTGGCATCGGCTCTGCCTGGTCGCAGTTGGATCAGGGCGACATGTCACAGGGCGTGATCAACCCGCTGAAGGCGGGAATTAAATTTGCCGACAAAGTCAGTACGGTCAGCCCCACGTACGCGCGCGAGATCTCCGACTCAGGCCTAGGCATGGGATTGGAGGGCGCTTTGCGCGCCCGTCCGGACCGCGTTGCGGGAATTCTCAACGGGGTCGACTATCAAGAATGGGATCCCGCCCACGATTCCCATCTCGTCGCTCACTACAGCGCGCAGGACTTGAGCGGCAAGGCCGTCAACAAGCGCGCCCTATTGACACAAACCAGGCTGGACTTGCCGGCGGACCGACTGCTGATCGGCATGGTGACGCGCCTGGCCGAACAGAAAGGCATAGACCTGCTGATCGACGCGTTACCGGCTTTGTTGCAAGAGCGTGACTTTGGGTTGGTGGTGTTGGGAAGCGGCGATACGCGCTACGGGGATTTTTTCGCGGACTTGGCGCAACGCTTTGCCGGCCGCGTGTCGTATCGGGCCGGGTTCGACGAACCACTGGCGCATCTGATCGAAGCCGGCAGCGACGCCTTCCTCATGCCGTCGCGCTACGAGCCGTGCGGGTTGAATCAGATGTACAGCCTGCGCTACGGCACGATCCCTATCGTACGTAATACCGGCGGGCTTGCAGATTCGGTGCAGCATTTCGATCCGTCGACCGGCCACGGGACCGGCTGCGTATTCAACGATTACGATGCGCCGGCGGTGCGCTGGGCAGTCGACACGGTGCTGGGTTGGTACCAGGACTCGAATGGTTGGCAGAAATTAATGCGCAACGCCATGGCGAAGGATTTCTCTTGGCAGCGGCAGATTGCCCAGTACGAGTCGCTGTACGCCGGCATGCTGGGTTTAGGGAGCAGCCTTCAATAAGGCATAGCGCCGACCATTGGGCACGGCGTATTCCTTCCAGATCTTTAAATGGGCGGCCACAATCCAGGCAGGGTCGGCCGCCACGGGCGGTGGCTTGTGAAACCATCGCAATACCGACAGCGGCCGCTTTGGCAACTGCACCAATATCACTCCGTCGGCGCCCGCCAATTGACGCGCGCTCTGCGCATCTGACGCGGATGGCGGCGGGGCGCCTCGATGCGCCGGATCCGGTGCGTACAGATCGATGACGGCGCGCGTGGTCTCATCGGGCGACAGCAACACCAGCGGCGCATCGCCGGCATCGCGCTGCACGGCGACGCTGACCGGACGCAGATCCTGCCAGCCATTGATCTGTCGATACAATTGCGAGGCAGGCCCGACCAACAGCAGGCAGTACGCAGCGAACAGCGCCGCCTCGGAATGCATCGGACGAGCGGCTGCGGCGCCCCAGGCGTGCAGCGAAAGCCACGCAGACACCAGAAGGCCTAAGGCCGACCACAACACGAAGTTGACATGCGGCATGCTCTGCCAGGCATCGAGCGCCACCAGTGTCGCCGCGAGTGCGAATCCCAAGGCGCCGATCAACAACAATCCGGCGGTGAAGCGCAGGGCGCGCACGTCCCAGCGATCGGGACCCGCAAGAATTTCGCGCGTCCACCAGGCCAACAGCAGTGCGGCGCCCGGCAATGCCGGCGCCAGATAAATATTGCGCGCGGTCGCCGCCAGCGACAGGATGACCAACGGCGGCAGTGTGCAGGCCACGGCAAATCGCACCGCTCTGCCATCTTCGCCGAGACTGCGGCGTTGGCGCCAGGCGCGGCGGGCGGCCGCGGCGACGACAAACGTCCACGGCAGTAAATACAGCGGCAACTCGATCAAATATTTTCCCGGCGAGTTGCGATGCCCGGTGGTGTATTGAATGTCGGCCGGCGCATCTACGGCGGTAAAGCGACCGACCAGGTTGTTCCAGAAGAACACCTTGAGATGCTCCACGCCGTCGGCGCCGCGATACACGAACCACACCCAGGTCAGGATGACGGCCGCTTGCAGCAGCAGTCCGACATACAACTCCCAGCGCAATAACTCGCGCCAGCGCCGCTCCCAAATACTCAGGGTCAGCAAGGCCAGGCTCGGCACCATCCAGGCCACCGCGCTCTTGCTCAAGAAACCCAGCGCCAGTGCGGCATGCATCAGCAGATAGCCGCGCAGCCGCTCTGGGCGACTTACGGCGTAGAAGCCGATATACGCACCCAACAGCGACGCCGATACCGCGGCCAGCAGCGGGGCGTCGGTGGCGAGCCAGATGGCCACTTGGTAAGACAGCAAAAAGGTACTGATGGCCGCCGCCGCCGCCCATCCGGCAAAGCGGCCCGCGCTCCGATACGCTAAAAGCCCGGTCGACAGCGCGGTGATCACGGCGTACAGCAATTGCGGCAGCCGTGCCGCCCAGGCCTGTGGGCCGAACAACGAAATTGGTAGCGCGGCAAGCCAGTAGGTGAGCGGCGGCTTTTCGCAAAATGCTTCGCCCGCCAACAATGGCACCGCCTTGTCCGCCTGCCAACTCATGCGCCAGGACAGATCGGCCTCGCGTGGCTCATCGGGCGTCCAAAACCCGCGCGCAAACAGGCCGACGCACCAGATGGCGAGCAGCGCGGCAATGAGACCCACCCTCACGGATTTCGATGGCATCGGTCAGTGGTGGTCGCGCGGCATGCGCGGACTATATCGAATATTTTGTTGCCCGAATGCGCCGCTGCCGTCAAAGTGACGCACCACCCTCGATATGGATGCCTTGTGATCGAAGAATTTTGCGACTGGCTGTCGGCGACTCCTTTGAGCGTCGCGTTTCAATCGGCGAATTGGTTCGTGCCCTTGGTGCAAACCATCCACATCATCGCCATCGCCATTTTGCTCACCGCGGTGTATGTGATCGCCTTTCGTTTGGTGGGCCTGACGCGCGGTCGGCAGTCGTTGCCGACCATGATGGCCCAATCGACGCCCTGGATCTGGATCGCGTTGGCGGTGCTGCTGTTCACGGGCGCGCTGCTCACCATTACTGAGCCGGGACGCGAACTGCTCAATTGGGTGTTTAGGGTCAAGATGCTGTTGGTGTTGACGCTGGCAGTCATCCTTGCCTGGTTGCAGAGCAGGGTGCGCGCCAACCCGAATCTTTGGGCGCAGCCCCCCAAACTCCAAGCGCGCGCCGTGGGTATCGTGTGCGTCCTATTGGGCGCAGCCATTATTACCGCGGGACGCTGGATCGCTTATGTTTGAGGATTGGTTCACGCGATTGCAGGACATGGACTTCCCCACCCAGATCCGCGAGTCCGGATATTTGTTTCCCACCATCGAGACGGTGCATGTGTTCGCGTTGGTACTGGTGGTCGGATCCATCATGACCGTGGACCTGCGCTTGTTGGGCATCACCAACCGCGATCGGCATTTCAGTCACCTGGCATCCGAGATGCTGCCCTGGACGTGGACGGCGTTCATCGTGGCCGTCACCGCCGGCCTGCTGATGTTTTCCTCCAAGGCGGTGACCTACTACAACAACATTCCGTTTCGCATCAAAATGTGTTGCCTGGTGCTGGCGGGTCTCAACATGGCTTGGTTCCACTGGGCCGGCACGCGCCATTTAAAAATGTGGGACCACGCCAAACCACCGCCGTCGGCCAAGTTTGCCGGCGGAGCGTCGTTGCTGTTGTGGACGACCATCGTCGCCACTGGCCGATGGATCGGCTTCACGACGTAACCCATCAATGTCGGTGGTGGTGATGCAGATCCGGATAGTGGGGATGTTTGTGAATCAGCGGCGCATGTCGATGCCGATGTGAGTGAGGCTGGTTGGCCGATTGATCCGCTTCGTGATCATGCTGATGATGCGCATCGTGCGTGTGACTATGTTCATGCTCGATCTCGGTATGCACATGATCGTGGCTGTGTCTTTCGGTCAGATGCAAATAGACGCCCCAACCCATCAGCAATCCGGCGATCACGATGCTGGTGGTGAGCGATCCCGAGAATAGCGCCAACGCCAATAAGGCGCCGATGAAGGGAGCAGTCGAGAAGTAAGCGGAGGTGCGGGCAGCCCCGAGGTAGCGCATGGCGCGTACGAATAACACCAAGGAAATCCCATAACCCACGAAGCCCACGATCGCGGCCGCCAGTAGCGGGGCCGGCGCGGGAAAGCGCGCACCGGTCACCAACGCCAATGCCACGTTGATGGCGCCGGCCACCAAACCTTTGATCATGGTGATCTGCACGGGGTCGGCGCCGGACAAGCCTCGGGTGACGTTGTTGTCGATTCCCCAGCCAATGCATGCCGCGGCAATCAGCAACGATCCCACCAGCGTGGTTTCTGCGGCTGGGCTACCGGTGGTGTGAGTTCCAATCGAGAGCAGAACGGCACCCGCAGTGATGGCCGCGGCGCCGATCAACAGGCGCCGATCCACATTTTCGCGAAAGCCAATCCAAGCGATCACCATGGTGGCAACCCCCTCAAGATTCAGCAGCAACGCCGCTGCCGTTGCCGAGGTGCGCGCCAATCCCATCAGCAGTAATGTCGGCGCAACGGTGCCTCCTACCAGTACCGCGATGCTCAGGCGCGGAACATCGCTGCGCCGCAAGGGCGCCTCGCTGACGTGTTTGCCGAACACCGCACCAAACCCTTGAACGGCGGCAAGCCCAAGCCCAGCGCCCAGATAAAACAATCCGGCCAGCAATTGCGGTTGGATGCCTTCCCCGATCAACAGCTTGGCCAAGGGCGTGCTCGCGCCGAACAAAATCGCGGACACGATTGCCAAGATCGCGCCGGGCCAAAAGCGGGTTGCGGACATCGTAGAAGTTGCCTACGACAGCCGTGGGTGGCGCGTCATGTAGTGACGGGCGCGGTGCCGGTTTCATCGAACAACAGCAGCCGGCCCGCGTTGCCGATGCCTAAAAACGTGCTGACATTGTGCAGCAGCGCCGCGATGATGGGCGCTTCCAATCCCAGTACGCCGGCGGCGGCCAGCGCCGTCAATACGAAGGTGAAGCCCAATCCGATGGCGACATTCTGATAGATGGTGCGGCGGCACAAGCGGCTTAAACGGACGCAGGTTCCCAGGCGCCGCAAATCGTTGGTCATGAGCGCAAGATCGGCCGACGCCATGGCCACGTCAGCGCCTTGCGCGCCCATGGCCACCCCAACAGCGCCGGCTCGCAGCGCCAAAGAATCGTTGATGCCATCGCCGACCACCATGGGCCGATAGCCTAGATGGATCTCCTGCATCACGTGCCCCATTTTTTCTTCGGGCAGCATTTCTGAATTCACGGTGTCGATGCCCACTTGCGCCGCCACCTGATTCGCGACGGCGGCGCGGTCGCCGGTGAGCAGCATGATGCGTTCAATGCCCAAACTCTTGAGGTCGCGCACCGCGGGTTCCGCGCTGACTCGAAGTTGATCATGAAACAGCAGCCAGCCGAGAAACTCCGTGCCCTGGCTGACGCCGGCGATGGGTCCATTGTGTGCCGGAGGCTGCGGGACCGCGACGTCGAGGCGCTCGAACAAGTCGATCCGTCCCAGGGCGGCACGTTCGCCGTTGTAGGTTCCGGTGACACCGAAACCGCCCATTTCATGGGCATCTTCGATCACGAAGCGCTCGCCCCGCGGCACTTCGGCTACGGCGGCGCGGCTCAACGGGTGATTGCTGGTGGCCCCAAGGCTTGCGGCTAGACGGCGCAGGTGAACGGCATCGACGCCGGGCGCTGCCTGCACTTCAGCCAGGTGTAGATCGCCGGTGGTAATCGTGCCGGTCTTATCGAAGACCACGGCGGTGACATCGGCCAGATGTTCCAAGAAGGCCGAGCCCTTGATCAAGATTCCATGCCGCGCAGCCACCGCGATGGCGGCGACTGCGGTGGCGGGCGCCGCAAGCACCAATGCGCAGGGACAGGAGGCGACCAGCACGGCCAGCATGGCCGGTACGTTACCCGTGATCAACCAGACGCCCGCGGCGACCAGCAGCACCAAAGCCATGTACTGCCCGGCGTAACGGTCGAGCAATCGGGTGACCGGCGGCTTGGCATTTTCCGCTTCCCGCATCAAGGCGATGATGCGGCCCAGCGTCGTGTTCTCGCCGACGCGCGTCAATTCGATGTGCAGCAAGCCGTCAATGTTCATGCCGCCCGCCAGCGCCGCGTCGCCTTCATGCACTTCCACCGGGACTGATTCGCCCGTGAGCGAGGCTAAATCCAAACTGGAGTTGCCGCGCCGGACAATGCCATCGGCCGGCAGCCGTTCACCGGCCCGCAGCTCGATCAAATCGCCGATTTGCAGCTGATTGGTCGACACCCTGTGCATGGAACCGTCGGCGCTGATGCGGCGGCTGTCGGCTTCGGTCAGGCGGCCGAGTGCCTTGATGGCTTCGTGCGAGCCCAACATGCTGCGCTCTTCGAGTACATGACCGATGGTCATGATGATGGGCAGGAACGCGGCGGTCATGAGATCGCCGGTGGCCCATGCGGCAATCAAAGCGAGCGCCACCAGTCGGTCGGTGATGCCATGCAGGCTGGGATGACGCAGGCTGGCCCAGGCTTCGGAAAAAACCGGAATCGCCACCAGCGCCGCGCCGACGCCGGCGACCAGATCCGAGATACCCCGCTGAGCGGGTAGAAACAGACGAATCGCGCCGGCCACCACCAGCAGGCACAACGCGGCAAGCGCCAACGTGAGCCGCAGGCCCAGCAGCCAGCGCTCGGTGCGATCCATCAGGGGCTGCGGCATGAGGTTGGCGTCGGTATTCATTTCTGTTTTCCGGGCAGCACGAAGCGTGTGCCGCTTTGCGGGTCGATCAGCGTCACTGAGCCGACTCGATTCATGATGTCTCCGATCGCGTCGCGGTAGGCGTGCAGCAGCAGGCTGTTGCGGGTCTGCGGCGTCGCTTCGTGCTCGATGGCCAGGATATTGGCAGTGGCCACGTGAGCGCCCGTCACCATTTCCTTGGCGGTGGCCTCGGCGGCGCTGACCAGCCGATTGCTTTCTTTCTCGGCCTCTTGGCGCCGCCGTTCGGCATCGGTGCGCGCCATGGCGACGCCGCGGTCCGCCGCTTGCGTCGCCGTGAGCACGGCATCGAACGCCGTCTTGGCCTCGGGCGGCAGCCATGCCGTCATGTCGATACGCTGCACCTCGATGCCGAGCGAGGCGCCTTGTGTGGCCAGTTGTTGCAATCGTTCGTTGATCGACTGCAGCATCATGCTGCGCACTTCGCTGCGCAGCGCCGTGATGGCCTGCGCATCCGCGTCATTGCCCGCACTGCCCGATGCATTTTGCACGACCAGAAAATCGTTGAGGTTGCGTCCCGCGGTCACGCGCACGCTGCTGGCGCGAAACGCACGATTGAGAGCAGCCTCGACATGAGTTTCCGATAATGCAAAGGCGACGGGGTCGGCGATGCGATAAAACAAAGTGGCGTTCAGCAGCACCACATTGCCATCGCCGGTCAAAAAAGCCGCGACATTGGCCGGCAGCTGCGTGCCGGATTCGATCACCGCTCGGGCCTTGTCGCTTTCCGCCGGCAGCACATCAACGTCCTGGCTCAATTGACGGTCCGGACCCGGCAACAGACGCACGGTTTCGATGGGCCGCGGCCAAGCGATCAAAAGGCCTGCTTGCTGTGCCCGGACGATTCGTCCGAAACGCAGCACCACCGCCTGCGAATCCGGCGCGATTTCGCGCACATTGTTGGTCGCCCACAGAAGTGCAAGCAGCGCGGTCGCGACGTAGACCGCCCGAAAGCCAATCGCGACCGATTGCGCAATGGGGCCCGGCGGTGGGGCCGGGGTAGGGCCCGTTGCCTTCGTCGCGTGGGATTCGGTGTAGCTTGCGTCGTTCATTTACCGCTGGTCGCCGGCCCGCTGTTCACAGTTGCACCGCCGATGCCATCCACCAGGACACGAAACGGCGCCGCATCGGTTCGCAGCACCAGCGTGGTATTGCGGCCCACCACTTTACTGATGGAATCCAACGAGCGCAGGGTGGTGTACAAGCCCGGGTCGGCGCGATACGCCTCGGCATAGATCTTCGAGGCCGCCTGCTGTGCGTTGGCCTCGGTTTTTGCAGCCTGCTCCCGAGATTGTGCCACCAGTTCGCGCGCGTCTCGATCCGCGTCGGCGCGGATGGCGGCGGCTTGGCGCAATCCTTCCGCCGTCCTTTCAGCCGCGACCGTCTCACGCTCCGCGCGCATTCGCGCCACGGTGGCGGCCAGCGTCTCGTCAGGCAGAGTCATGCGCTCGACACCCACTTGCCGGATTTCAATGCCATACACCTCCAGCATGCGCGGGGCGATTTGCTGACGCAGTTGTTCCTCGAAATTATCGAGCTTCACCTTGTTGCGATCGACGTTGACCAGATCCGTCAGATCGAAATTGCTGGAGGTGATGTGCAGCGCGGCGCTCACATAGCTGCGCAGTTGACGGGCGGCCTCATCCGGCTGATTGCGGACCGAGCGTAGAAATTGCCGAATGTGTTGCGGATCCGCCGGCACCTGCCACGCCACGTAAGCTTGTACCAATACGCGCAAGCCGTCGCGCGTGCCTACATCCTGCAGTCCGGTCGATGAGGTGCGCAGGCGCAGATCGATGGGAATGACGCTCTCCATGGGTATGGGCCATTTCCAGGCCAGCCCCGGTTCGAGGTCGACCCGCACGGGACTGCCGAAGCGCGTGATCACGCCCGCTTCACCGGCCGGCACCATGACGATGCAGGCGGTGGCGAATGCCGCGAGCAATACCAATGCGGCGACGCCGATGCGAAGCGAAAAATGGAATCGCTCATGGTCATGGTCAT